>CAILRB010000020.1 GCA_903836465.1 uncultured Chlorobiaceae bacterium | reverse complement strand
GGCAGTTTTTTCATCGTCAACCTCGTTGTAACTCATTAGCCCATCAGAGGCATAGGTACGTTGACACACCAACACCTCTCCACACTTTTTTTACTACGCAGGGAAATATAATACTTTTTGACAGAACACTTCGATACGGGCCTGTTGCCCTACTCAGTGACCGGGGAGATGTTATGCTGAATGCGGAAGAGTTATGGAGTGACGAAGACTACTCTTTGCTCACATCAACGTTGTAGCCATTGGCTTTGAGGAGGGCGTGTTGTTTGGCGAGGTTGAGGTCGTGGGTTACCATTTCGGCAACCATTGCATCGAGGGTTATTTCAGGGATCCAGCCCAGGTCGGTTTTTGCTTTAGAGGGATCACCAAGCAGGGTCTCTACTTCTGCGGGACGGAAGTACTTCGGATCAATCCGAACAATAATTTGCCCTGTGCTCAGCGATGGGTAAGAAGAGGGAGAGTTGAGAGCGGTAATAATGCCAACTTCCTGAAGAGCAGCTCCTTCCCAGCGAAGGGTTATACCGAGCTGTTGTGCTGCTTTTTCAATGAACTGTCGCACCGTGTATTGCACGCCGGTGGCGATAACATAGTCTTTGGGTTCAGCCTGCTGAAGCATCATCCACTGCATGCGGACGTAATCTTTGGCATGACAGCATCAAGTATTTCGGGTAACGCAACCGCAAGAAGTCGTTCAAGTTCGGCATTACCAACATTGCCTGAAGCGATCAACAACAGCCGCTCCGGGGTATTTCGTAACAAAAACGATTGAACAAAATCAGCATCTTTGGTTACAACAATTCGCTCATCCTGATCGGCAATATGAATAATATCAGCATCTGGTGTTCGGTTACCTAAATCAAGATCCAGAGTATGCACAGCATCATGCCCTTGTTGCCGTAACCAAATCAAAGGCGACGAGGTAGTTGGGCATCTACCAGAAACTTCATGCTGCAAACACTTTAACACTTTTAAGATGAGCTAATCTAACGGCATAAGCCAGCGCCGCAAGGATATCATCCCGCTCAAGGTCATCATAGTCGACAAGAATATCATCAATAGTCATCCCGCCAGCAAGCAATTCAAGAACGTTTTCAACAGGATAACGCAACCCGCGAATACAAGGCTTGCCATGGCAAATACCAGGATCAATGGTAATACGATCGTTTGTCTGCATCTTTTAACATTTTTTGAAAGTTATCCGTAATTCCCATAATAAAATACAAATAATGCACCAAGAAAAGATCACATCCGACAAGTTTGGTTTTGCAAAAAATCGTTATACGCCAGCCTCAGCCCTTCCTCAAGTGAGACACTGGCCTGCCAGCCGAGGTTGTTGAGGCGAGTGCTGTCCATGAGCTTTCTTGGCGTACCATCAGGTTTTGTGGGGTCAAATTCTATGGCACCCTCGTAGCCGATAACCTTGGCGATAGTCAGCGCCAGCTCTTTAATGGTGATATCTTCGCCTGAGCCAACGTTGATATGACTCTGCATTGGAGAGGTATGGGCAGAGTATGTGGCTTTGTCAAGATTCATGATATGCACGCAAGCCGCTGCCATATCGTCGATATAGAGGAATTCACGACGAGGAGTGCCTGTCCCCCAGATGGAAACCACAGAAGCCGCACTGATTTTTGCTTCATGAAGACGACGGATCAGCGCCGGGATAACGTGACTGTTTTCTGGATGATAGTTGTCGCCGATGCCGTAGAGATTGGTCGGCATGACGCTGCGGTAATCGGTGCCATATTGGCGGTTGTAGCTTTCACACAGTTTGATACCCGCAATTTTTGCTATGGCATAAGGCTCGTTCGTCGATTCAAGCGGACCAGTCAGAAGAGCACTTTCGCTCATGGGCTGTGGTGCAAGCCTGGGGTAGATACAGCTTGAGCCGAGGAACAAGAGTTTTTGTACGCCAGACTGCCAGGCCTCATGAATGACATTCGCTTCGACCATCAGGTTCTGGTAGATGAACTCTGCGGGATAAGTGTTGTTGGCATATATCCCGCCCACTTTTGCGGCTGCCAGATAGACTTGATCAGGCTTTTCCTGCTGGAAAAAAGCATAGACTGCCGACTGGCTGGTTAAATCAAGCTCTCGATGTGTTCTGACAATGAAATCCTGCATACCCAACCCTGCCGCCTGAAGATGCCGAAGAATGGCTGACCCTGCCATACCCCGATGGCCCGCTATGTATACTTTATGCATTCCTCTTATTCTGATGGTGCTATTATATGCGTAAAAACATACATTGAAAGAAAAACCGTAATCGCCACACCAACAATCATGGCAAGCGTTTTATGCTTGCGGACAAACTTGAACAAGGTTTCCGTCGTGATCTCTTCAGAGACCACCTTGTGATGCTTTTTCCGGGAACGATGCTGACGATGATGGCGATGAGATGAAATATTCTTTTCCATACTGTAAAAATGTTTTCAATGACCAGGAAGGATTCGGTATGCCAACTATAGCCGCCCATCGGCATCACCTGCTGGTAATGCGCCCTTAATATCGTAAAGCACACCATCCTCACGTTCAGCTAAAGCCCTGATATCGAGCGTTTTAAATTGATCGAGGGTTATGCCGAAAATGAACACTTTTGCGCCCTTGACAATAATTTCCTGGTGGTAGCCGTACTCCTGAGCTTTCTTACACCATCTCCCACTCAAACTTGCTGACGTTTCTTGCCTTGGGGTCAAAGACAATGCCAATCAGATAGCGTTCCCCTTCATACTTCTCATAGTATTTCATCTTCCTGATCTGCTCAAGCGGCTCCCCATCACTCACCTTGAATTCAAAGAGAAAGGTTCTCCCTCCGGCCACCAGGGTCAAATCAATTCTACCCATGTTACTCGCGTCCTCGGCGATCATGCCCACCACCATACTGGAGAAATAAGCATAGAGCACACTGGCATAAAAGCCTTCAAACCTCGCGATATCGTTGTTGGTGTAATTATTATAGGCAATACTGGCAAACAGGCGTTTGATAGCGGGTTCCAGACTTGCAACATCACCACTCATCAGGAGAGCAAACAGTTCACGGCGGATCGGCTCATTTTCCGAAACGGTGGTCATCGATTGCAAGATATAATCGTTAAAACTGATCCGCACCTCCATGTTGGGAAATCCCAACTCGTAACCAAAACCCATATCCAACGGAAGCTGGCGCTTGATGGTCAAATAGCCGCTCTGAAACAGAATGGTCTCCAGATTAAGATTTTGAATATCAAAACTGTTGAGCAAAGACTCATTAACTTGTAATCCATTAAACCTGGGAATAAAATAGTTGTTCTTTTTGATCAGCTCAATCAAGAAACTCGGCGTGCTAGTCTCGAACCAATAGTTTTTAAACCGGTGATTGTTTTTGATAAAAAGAAGGATATCGAACGGATTATAAACAGTGTCACCCAAAAAGTTATAGCCGTTGTACCACCGTTTGACCTTCTCCATATCCACCCCTTCGAGATATGGGGCAAACGTCGTGTCGAGGTCAAGCTGAGTATACCCGCAGATATTGCCATAGTCCGGGTTGAGGCTGATATCTTCAAGATTGTTCAGGCCGCTGAAGATCGAGACTTTGGCGAATTTGCTCACCCCGGTGAGGAAGGCAAAACGCAGATACCGGTCGTTCTCCTTTATTTTGGTATAAAAGTTCCGCATTCCATTCCGAATGAGCAGAGCTTCTGGAATATTCTCAATATTGTCCAGAATCGGTTTGTCGTACTCATCAATCAGGATGACCACCTTTTGATGATATTTCTCATAAGCTTTCTCGATTAATTCTGCGAAGAAGTGTTGTGGCCTGACTCTGTTTTCACACTTTAGCCCAAGTCGCTTCTCATTGGATTGGAGTATGTACAACAAATCCGCCTCCAGATCTGCCGTTGAGTTAATCCCGCCACTGAAACTTATCCGAATGACAGGATATTTCACCTCCCAGTTCCACAGCTTCTCAATCAGCAGCCCCCGGAACAGCTCCCGATTTCCCTCAAAAATATTGTGCAGCGTGTCGAGAAACAGGCTTTTGCCGAATCGACGTGGCCGTGACAGAAAAACGTATTTAAACCTGTCGATCAGGCTATAGGCTATCCCCGTTTTGTCGATATAGAGGTAATCCTCGTTTATGATCTCACTGAACGTCTGTATTCCTACTGGCAGTTTTTTCATCGTCAACCTCGTTGTAACTCATTAGCCCATCAGAGGCATAGGTACGTTGACACACCAACACCTCTCCACACTTTTTTTACTACGCAGGGAAATATAATACTTTTTGACAGAACACTTCGAT
>CAILRB010000019.1 GCA_903836465.1 uncultured Chlorobiaceae bacterium | reverse complement strand
ATCGAAGTGTTCTGTCAAAAAGTATTATATTTCCCTGCGTAGTAAAAAAAGTGTGGAGAGGTGTTGGTGTGTCAACGTACCTATGCCTCTGATGGGCTAATGAGTTACAACGAGGTTGACGATGAAAAAACTGCCAGTAGGTATACAGACGTTCAGAACAATAATTGAAGATGATTATCTCTACATCGATAAAACAGAGCTTGCCCGCAGCCTGATTGAGAACTATCGGTATCTCTTTCTGTCGCGGCCCCGGCGATTCGGGAAGAGCCTGTTTCTCGACACGCTGCACAATATTTTTGAGGGAAATCGGGAGCTGTTCCGGGGTCTGCTGATTGAGGAGCGGTGGAATTGGGAGGTGAAATATCCTGTCATCAAAATAAGTTTCAGTGGGGGGATACGCAACCAAGAGACTCTTCGCAAAAATCTATTCTATATCCTGAATGACAATCAGGAGCGGCTTGATATTACTTGCGTGGAGAAAGAGGATCCCAACCAGTGTTTTGCAGAGCTCATCAAGAAAGCCTCACAGAAATATCACCAGAAAGTTGTCATTCTGATTGATGAGTACGACAAGCCGATTCTTGATAATATTGAGAATATTCCTGAGGCTCTTGTTATTCGGGATGGTATGCGGGACTTTTATACCAAAATAAAGGAGAACGACCGGTATTTGCGCTTTGCCTTCCTTACAGGGGTGAGCAAATTCTCCAAAGTGTCGCTCTTCAGCGGTCTGAACAATCTTGAAGATATCAGCCTCAACCCTGATTATGGCAATATCTGTGGTTACACCCAGCTTGACCTTGATACCACGTTTGCCCCTTATCTCGAAGGGGTGGATATGGAGCAGGTCAAACGGTGGTACAACGGCTATAATTTTTTGGGCGACAAGGTTTATAACCCCTACGATATCCTGCTCTTTATCAGGAACCAGCGGATGTTCAAAAACTACTGGTTCGAGACAGGAACCCCAAGATTTCTGATTGATCTCATCAAAAAGAACAACTATTTCATCCCGAAATTTATTGGATTACACGTTAATGAGTCTCTGGTCAACAGCTTTGACCTTGAACATCTCAATCTGGAGACCATTCTGTTTCAGACCGGCTATTTGACCATCAAGCGCCTGATTCCGTTGGATATGGGATTTGGCTATGAGTTGGGATTTCCCAACATGGAGGTTCAGATGAGTTTTAACGACTATATTTTGCAGTCGATGACCACTGTTTCGGAAAATGAGCCGATCCGCAGTGAGCTGCTTGCTCTCATGAAGAGTGGAGATGTTGGAGCTCTTGAACCTGTTATCAAACGTCTTTTTGCCAGCATCGCCTATAATAATTACACCAACAACGACATTGAGAGGTACGAAGGCTTTTACGCCAGCGTGCTCTATGCCTGTTTTGCCAGTATCGGGGTGGACATCATCGCCGAGGATGTGAGCAACAAGGGGAGAATTGATCTGACGCTGAAGGCAGGGGGGAGAACTTTTCTCTTTGAATTCAAGGTGACCGACGGGGAGCCGCTTGAGCAGATCAGGAAGATGAAATATTACGAGAAATATGGTGGCGAACGCTATCTGATTGGCATTGTCTTCGACCCGAAAGCGAGAAACGTCAGCAGGTTTGAGTGGGAGAGGCTGCCATGTTAGCCAAAATTACCAGCAAGAATCAGTTGACCTTACCGAAATCTATTGTAACCTCTCTTCCTGAAACAGATTATACATTAGCCGTAGTTGGCAACGCGGATGCTTTAGTTACTGGCGATAACGACCTGCTTTCATGCACCCGTGCAAAGTCGCCCGAAGGTGTTTTTGTTTGATTACCAGCAAATCGCGTTGCAAACCAAAATCCTCGCTGGCCTGCAAGCTTCCTATGAAGTGGCGTTTAACCGCAAGATGAATGTGGAGCGCCTGCAACTGCAGAACGCTTTACTGCGTCGTGATGTGGAGGGCATAGAAGTGGTTGCCGAAGAGCTTTCCTCGAATGACGAGCGCTAAACGCCAAGCCGCAAATCAGCGGAACGCCCGGCACTCATCAGGCCCAAGAACAGATCAGGGCAAAAGGCGATCCTCCGTTAACGCCATGCAGCACGGCCTCACAACACCGGTCGAAAGCTCAGGATGGGCGCCTCTCCAGCAGTCGCTCGAAACACTGCTGGAGTCCGAGGGCATGGAAACGTCTCAGGCCAGAAACCTTGCCTTATGCATCCTCAACTATGAGCGCAACCTCCACTACCAGCGCGAACGTTACCTTGGTTCGGAGCGTCATGAGCAACACAAGCCCGGTCATGCAGCCAGGTATCTGAAACGCGCAGCCAACCAACTGATCAAGCAATGCAAAAGCTTGAAAAACTGACGCGCTCGAAAGGAAATTTACAAAACGAACCCAATGTCTTCTTTTCCGCCGTGGACTGATCGAAACCTGGCCTTCTGCGTTTCATCACCGTTGGAAAGTTTTATATTTGATTACGTAGAAAAGAAGTGTTAAGCTGTGTTGCATCCGTCTTGGAGTGCCGATGTTTGTGATGCGCTAATGTTAAACAACACGCCCTCCTCAAAGCCAACGGCTACCATATCGACCTCAGCAAAGAGTAATGAAACAGGGCGACAAGATTTGTCGTTTTCATGAAGCAAAAATCAGTGCGGCAGGAACTTCACCGCTGAACCTCATCACCTCTCTCTTGCTCACCCGTCTGTAACTTTTTATTGTAATTGTGATATTGAAGTATTGTGATTTCGCAATCATCCCCTATATTAAATCTCATAGAAAAAAATTCTGGCATTGAAATAACAGCCGCAGTGTGTGCCGAAAAAATATGGATGCTTCGAACGATCAGTACGACAGTCCGTGGAAAGAGGCCATTGAACGCTATTTTCCGGAGTTTATGGCGTTGTATTTTCCGGATGCTTCTGCTGAAATTGATTGGTCAAAAGAGCATGTTTTTCTGGATCAGGAGCTGCGGGCAGTGGTGCAGGATGCTGAGTTTGGAACGCGCTTTGTTGATCGGCTGGTCAGGGTTACTGTGCTGAGTGGTGATGAACGGCAATGGGATAAGCAACGTGTGATTGATTTGTTTAGTGTTGTTGATTGGTTACTGCAACTGCCGGAATGGTTGAATAGCCAGGTTTTGCAAGAACTTGAAACGATAGAGGAGAGTAAAAAAGTGCGATATGTCACGAGCGTAGAAAGGATTGGCATGGCCAAAGGTATAGCTGAAGGCCTTGTAGAAGGCCGTTTAGAAGGCGAATCCCGGTTACTGAGAAGGCTGCTTGAACGTCGCTTTGGTGTTTTGCCCGAGTGGGCATCGAGCAGTTAATAAGCGCTTCCGAAGAACAGTTAGAAGCGTGGGGAGAGGCGCTTCTGACTGCTCCAACACTGGAAGCGTTTTTCAAGCAAACGAATTTGTAAAACAATCCCCATTCTGTATGAAAGTTTCTCTCATTACTGGAATTACCGGTCAGGCTGGGTAGTCTCTTGCTGAATTGCTTCTTGAAAAGGGCTGCGAAGTGCACGGCATAAAGCGTCGGGCCAGTAGTTTGAATACACAGCGGAGATCATCTCTATCAGGATACTCATGTTACTCATCGCAACGTTGTGCTTCATTATGT
>CAILRB010000018.1 GCA_903836465.1 uncultured Chlorobiaceae bacterium | reverse complement strand
TGGGATAGGATAACTGCGTCCAGTCCAAAACAAATAAGGTATTTCTACATCAGAAATAGGTCAAAGGGCTATCCTTTGGGATGATAGTATGGGTATTCCACATTTTGATAATGTATCAAAAGTCAATTTTTAGAGGTGCCCATAATAATGGGAATAGCTTCAATATTATTGGCGAAATTGATGATATCTTAACAAGACTATAGCCAACAATAACACCAATCAATACATTTGATAAATTATTGACAGTATGGCGCTTTCGTTTTGCCTGAAAAAATCTTGGAATATGTTTATACTCCTCGTAAGAAAGACGATAATCCCTAATTCGTTGTCTTACCTTTTTTTCCATATTCTTGCAATCATTGATAAGTTTTGATTTAAGTTTTGATAATTCTTTTGCATTTGAATTATTTGAAGACTTTTCAAGTGACAATATCATTTCATCAAGTTTCTCAATTTTCTCCATATCAGTTTTTAAATCCTTAAATTCCTTACTATCAAAGGAAAACCGTATATGTTCCAGCATCGTCTCCATAAATCTCTTTCTCCTTTTTGGTTAAATCAACTACCCCGCAGCAGAGCTACGGGGTATGAATTCATGTTTAAGATTTTCTTCCCGAAGCAAAGCTTCGAGGAATATGTCCTATAGCGATTAAATTCAATACTGTCCGGTTATAGCTCAAATAAATTCAACTGGTTAAAGGTATGGGTACTCTCAATTGTGCAAAGGGAATTCACAACTGAAATAATCTTAATAATTTATACCTTATCAGCCGCATCCGAGTGCAACGACTTGTTCTACCATTTTTTCATACAGATACTCTGGTGCCAAGTCAGTGTTGTTTTCCCTCCTGATGGTATGAACTACCTCCGATAGTTCGAATTTCCTGAAGGTGTTGTAAGCTTTCAGTTTTTAAAACATGTTGCCCAAAAGAGCTTCCTTCAAGTCGACCACCCCGCTTGCACCGTTGTTAAACATAATCTGGATACGATACTCTTCTATGTATTCAGCCTTGGTAAATTCTACCATGATCTTAACTTCAATGGAGAAATCTTGTTTAAATGCCCCGTACCTATCAAGCGATTATCTCTTGGATACAGGTGGAATCCCAAGGTCTTTACAAATTTTCTTTATCAATAAATCATTTATCTCATTATGTCTTGGAATAGATGAACGTTTATTTAACGCCCGATTTATCCACCATGAATGACATCCACCTTCTCTGGAAAATTCACAACCTTGTAATCGCAGATATTTGATAAATTCTTGTCGCTTCATACACAAACAAGTTCCTCTTGATAATTTTTCCCAGCGAAGCCAATAGCATCTTCCCTGTTCAATTCAAGAAGTTCTTCCAAGGTAATTTTAAGGCTTATTAACAGTTCTTCTTTCGAGTATTCCTGGCAATTAACTCCAGGCACTTCTTCTATCCAGCCTATCCAGCAGTCATTATCTTGTTTTATTATGGCCGTATAGTTGTTTTGGTACATAGCTTCCTCCAAGGAAAATATGAAGTTTAATGTAACATTCAGAATTGCTCAACCGCAGTAAATACACCTTCTCGAACAACGAAATCTGATCTGATACGTTGATTTCAGCAGTCCACAGAGCCTGAACAGCGGATGAGCCTCCATTCCAAAACAGAAACAGAGTCAGGATTGTTCGTACTTCGCTATACATCAACCACGAACAGCACTCCTTGTCAAAATAACTTGACTTTGCAGTATAACAAACAATCTCAGGCGATCAAAACACATCTGCCCAAAACAGAAAACAATGACAAGAATGTGTTTGGCGATTCAAGAAGGCAAATCAGATAGTGAGTATCAACCAAGATCGTCATGAGTTCAAAAATTCCTCGTCAGACATTTTCCAATCGTCCCGGAACTCAACGCTCACTTTCCCGGCCAAAGAGCCGAGTTTTCTCTCTTTGATTCTTTTGTACTCAGCGATTGGAACAATGACAGCGATCGTCTGTCGCATGGAACCAAACGAAATACCGATTTGATTTCCGGATTCGACTTCCCGCAGGAGTGCTGAGAGATTTGACCGAACTTCGGCGACAGGGACTGTTTTCATATTTCTGCCATTATCCTTTTCGTACAGGTTGAACGCATTTTGTCCTCAAGCGGATTTCGCCATCTTTTCAGTCCGCTGATCCAGGGTGCACAGGACTTCTTGAATGGCTTCAACTTCGGGTTCATCAAAATAGACTTCGCCACACCGGGCGCATACCCATGCAGGAATTCTGTCTAACGTGATGTGATAGCCTTTCCTGTCGGTATGAAAGGGTGCAATCCCCCGTTCCATATTCCCGCTACAATACATGCAGTTCATCGTCTCCTCCCTCGTTTGTAATCGTACTCCCACTCTTCAAGATCGGGAATCTGCGCAGTTATGAGAGACAGATAATCCTCCTTCGGTGAGCAAACTACATGAGTTGGTGTATCATCAAGCTTATAACCTGGAAGAAGGCAACTATGTCCACGCAAATCCTCAGGGTAATCCTCGACCAACTCCCCTCGTTCAACCACATTTCTGACCTCCTCAACCAAAATCATCCTGTCTAGTCGCGACATTTGCCGGACAGCATGTGGAAGATAGAGAATCCTTTTTGCAGCACTCTTCTTAACAGAACTTATGATATCTGAATGATCGATCATAGGGTACTTTCAATCTGTATCTCAGTGGCGCGGGCGGTGCACCAATAAGAACGCCCCTCTCTGTGATACCCTTTTATAGAAGCGACTGCAGAAACTTTCCAAAAGCACTCTCGATATATTACATCAACTTTTTGAAGTATAGCAAACAATTTTAGCCCTTCAAAACACATCAACCCAAAACAAACAGCAACAGCCTTCCGATTTACTCCTGTTCGAATCGGCAAAGGCTATCGTGCGGTTGGTAAACATGATGAAAATGGAGTCGTCTGGTTCTGGATTGGCTCACATACGAATTACGACAAATTTTTATCGCAACAGTAACAAGTTGGCAACCTCCCATCGCGCATCAATAGTGTCCGCTGACAAATCAGCACCACACTCCCACTCAATAAAGTATCCGCCATTACTAAAATTCATAAATTTATAAGGGTCTCGAAGCTCTTCAAACGCTTCATTGTCCAGGTAAGGCGTAACATCAAAAGTGCCAACACGACCATCATCTGCAACAACAAAGAGTACCCACTGGGGTTGGGGATGAAGTCCTGCAATTCTCATTGGTCAAGTACTTTTATTGGAAACGGTTTATTGCCATTGACGGCCAAATTCCAGTCTGTAAGCAAACGGCCATTGGCTCGTGCCATAGCCGGGATAGAAATGTTTATGGCAAAGGGGCGACTTTCGCTATGCTCAATCCGTTCAGCAATAACTCGAAGGGCGAGAACTTCCGCCTTGGACATTGCTTCCAAGGATGTAGCACCGTAAGCGAGAACTCCCGGTAGTTCAGGGACTTCCGCCAACCAACGCCCATCCGATTCTTGTTCCTGTTCGATGGTGAAATCCATTTTGCACTCCAGTTCAAGTTACGTTGATACACTGATTGTACTCACAAGACACATCAATCTGCTAACAAAAATTATATCGATCCATCTACACCACAGCAATACACGCTCTGGCAATCGATCACGGATAACAGCAGACACAACAATATTGGTATCAATAACCACCTTCATCGGATATTTCTAACGTCAATAATTTCAGCAGCAATGTCTTCATCGGCAAGAGTCGATGATTGAGGCAAGTTTTGAACATGACGCATGAGTGCCTGCCAGGATGATACTTTTTCATCACTCAGCATGCTTTGATCAACAATCAAAACTTCAAGGAGTACACCTTTCTGAAAAGGTAACCGGTCAAGCACCAATCGACCTGACGAATCAACTTCAGCGTATGTTTTGTAAGCTTTCATAGCACAGCACCTCCTGTAACGTAAAAATCAGTCAATATCCTGAATTACTCAATTCTTGAACTTGATGAGCGGAGCACAACCAACATCAGGGTTAACTCGGAAATAATTTTAATCGAACCCGTTCCCATGGAACAGCCGTTGATGGGTCTGCACTGTGTGCGGCAACGCGATGATGTAACTCTGCCATTTGTGTTTGTGACAACTCAACCGTATATGATACCTCGGCAGCAGTGCTGTCCCAAATGTCCTCGACGAGCTGAATTCGCTCAGAAACGGAAAGCTCAAAACCAATAAATTTTACCAAGAGAGTTCAACCGATTTTTTTTTGCATTTATCGTAAATAAACTCAGGATCAAGATCGACTCCAGACTCCCATTCAATGGTGTCAAAAGCAACTGTAACTTTTTCAAAAGATTTGCAATCTTTAAGTCGATTAAAAACTCCAAAACCAAGATATGGCTTCATATCCAACACTCCACTTTCACCATTACTAAAGGTAATATCAAGCATGAAATTAGCTCGGGGAACAACATCTATTACTGATGGATACATTATATTTTCTCCTATTGTAATGGTTGAATTTTAAATGGCTCATCACCATTCATAACCAAATTCCAGTCACTCATAAGTTCTTCTTGATGTAATTCAGCCCATGCCAAGACAAGTTTTATCTGCTTCCTCGGTAAATTCCCTTCAATCACCTCGCAAGTGCCTATATCTACCGTTGCTGAATATTCAGCATGGTAAACATGAAAGTGCGGTGGCGGGTGTTCACCAGGAGCAAAGTACATACGAATGATAATTCCATAAAACATCGATATTGGCGGCAAAGTAATCTCCTGTCCTCTATTCAATGTATTTCAGTACATGCGCTGTTGGATACAGTGGAAATCCCGGAATCTTGACAAATTTTCTTTGTCAATAAATTATAAGCTTTCATAGCTCAGCACCTCCTGTGACGTAAAAATCAGTCAATATCCTGAATGACACAATTCCTGGACTTGAGGGATATTTCTCATCAACTTGCCTGGCTGAAGAAGAACTCACTTTCCTCTGAAACCAAAAGATCCGCAACCGATTGAAGCAACTTCTCGGGATTATTGAATGACCAAATCAGATTATGATGTATCAAGCAACATCTTCATGATGTTATCAAAACAACTTCTTTTGTAGTATAACAAACAATTTCAGCCAATCAAAACTGGCAAAATTTCAAGATGATTCGTCTCTTGTTGTGTGACGATAAATCTCGGACAAAGGTAAATGGTGTAGGCTCGCTGACCGGATCGGATGACGCGCAATATTCGGAAGCCAAATTCCTCCAGGTACGGCGCATCATCGATCGCTTTCAGGGCCGTGAAGCTTATGCCGATCTCGACCGGCGCTGGACAGCCAAAGTGACCGACGTGCGCAACTGGTTCGTCTTTGCCGCCAGCGAACGATGGCGCGAAGATGACAGCGAACACGAACACTACGCCGATTCTGGTGGCAAATCTGGAGGGCAAAAGGAGAAGCTGGCCTACACCGTCCTTGCCGCCAGCCTTGCCTATCAGTTCGGTCTGGAATGGGGTGCCGTGCGCTCCCGCTCCTTCCGCTTTGTGGTCATCGACGAGGCTTTCGGACGCGGCTCGGATGAATCAGCGCAGTACGGCCTGCAACTCTTCGCCCAGCTCAACCTGCAACTGCTGATTGTCACACCATTGCAGAAAATCCATATCATCGAACCCTTCGTCTCCAACGTCGACTTTGTCCACAATCAGGAGGGTCGCTGCTCGGTGTTGCGCAATCTCACCATCGAAGAGTATCGCGCCGAACATGAGAAGGCGCTGGAATGAGCTGGGAAGTCAAAAATGGCTGGAGCAGGAGAGGATTGGGTTTGAGTGGCTGGTTGGAGTCTTGGAGGCTTTGGGGAGGGTTTGAGCGATGGATGCGGTTTAAGACAAAGCAAGTTTTCAATGAATCCTGAAAAGCCTTTGGTTTTTTGAAGAATTTTATCATTTTGGATAAACTATCCATAAAGGCAAATTTTTTCTTGTGGAGAAAAAAGCACAGCATTACAGGCTCACGGAAGTGCAGGCAACAGTTGCTGATAGAACCTCACGGCCATTCACGAGAACGGCGTTGCAAGGAGGTTTATCTTTGGGCTTAACCGAATCGGACATGCGTCAAGTGGTGCTCTCATTGAAAAGAGCCGATTTCTACAAATCAATGACAACCCACACAGATCACCACCTATGGCAGGATGTGTATCATGGAAAAACGGAGGATGGAGTTCTTATTTATATCAAAATCACAGGGTTTTCGGATAGTCGGCCACCTGTGATACAGTTTAAAGGAAAATGAATTGGAAATATGATGAAATGCCCATCATGTGGTTGTGCCGGATTGAGCGATAAAGTTGTCGAGGAAACTCTTTCGTACGGCGGAAAGTCAATGACCTTGCACGCAATGCATGGCCAGTTCTGCTCACATTGTGGCGAAGGTATCTGGGACGAAGAGAGTTATCGGCGATATACAGAGGCTCAGGAAGGATTGGTGAGAGCCGTAAAGGGAGATCCTGGTGCAGAGATTCGACGCATCCGAAAGAAGTTAAACATCACCCAAGCCAAGCTTGCTTTGGCATTCGGCATCGGTAAGGTTGCATTTTCACGATATGAACGTGGCGAAACCCGACCGCCAGCACCGCTGGTCAAGTTATTGAAACTCATAGACCGGCATCCTGATTTACTTGATGAAATGCAAAAGATGTAAGCTTTGATGACCTTTCTCAAACGGCTTGGCGCGATTGCTGCTGAATTTGGTGAATGCCGGAAGCGGAAATTTGCGTTTCAATCTTCCAGACCAAGGCGCTGCTCCACATCTTCTAAACTGGACACAGACTCTTCTCCTCGCCTCACCCTCTCCAGTACCTGCTCTGCCAGATAAACATCTTCAAGATCATCGAGATGCTTAATAATAGCTTCACGAATGTAATATGTCTTGCTACGACCGGTTCTTTGAGCAAGGCTTTCAAGCCGCTGTCCGATGCTCTTCGGAATGCGGTAAACAATAGCAACAGAATTCACAAATTCAAATCCAGGAAGAAATCACCAAATTTGCTTTTTGATGATTTTATCATTTTGATTAACCTTAATAAATACATCATGGAACAACATAAACATGAACACTCCAGTGAACATCCTTGCAATTGTCGGCAGCTACCGCAAAGCGGGCATTATTGAAAGAGCTGTTGATGAAATCCTTGCTTCCGCAAAAGAGAGGGGGGCTGTAACCCGGAAAATCACCCTGCTCGACAAGCGTCTGGCCTTCTGCACCAACTGCCGCAGTTGTACCCAGGTTGCCGGAGAAAACTATGGTGTCTGTATCCATGATGATGATATGAGCGCTCTTTTGAAGGAGGTTGCATGGGCTGATGCCCTTGTGCTCGCATCACCCATGAATGCGGGGACGGTCACGGCTGTCATGAAGATCTTTATTGAGCGTCTTGTCTGTACCGCCTACTGGCCCTGGGGAACGCCCGCTCCGAAAGCCCGTCCCCCACGAAAATCAAAAAGGGCTGTGCTCGTTGCCTCCTCCGCAGCACCGGCCATTCTTGCACGGTTAACCGGAGATGTGACAAAACGACTTAAATCTGCCGCAACAATGCTTGGCGCCCAAACGGTCGGGACTCTTTTTATCGGGCTTGCAGCACAACAACTGCATCAGGAGCTGAGCAAAAGAACAGTCAATAAGGCACATAAAATCGGTCGCAAACTTGCTGCTGGCAAATCAGCCGGGGAATCCTGATATTGACAGTTGGATCAATGATCCTTGTCGTTTTATTAATTACTCATGAATAATGTGCCCACTCTTGCCTACAGTATCCGAAACTCGCTCTACCTGAATATTACAAACCGCTGTTCAAACGCCTGCTCGTTCTGCATAAAATTAAACAGCAGTACAGGTGATGAAAACGATCTGTTTCTCGACACAGAGCCATCGTTCGATGAGCTTATGGCAGCCATTGCGGAATTCAGTGATTTCGAAGAGGTTGTTTTCTGCGGTTATGGTGAATCATTGATACGGCTTGACCTCGTCAAACAGGTGGCAGAAGCCGTCAAGCAGACGTATTGCACTCGCGTCCGGATCAATACCGACGGACAGGCGAATCTGGTGCATGGCAGAAACATCATCCCTGAACTAACCGGAATGGTGGATTGCTTTTCTGTCAGCCTGAATGCTCCTGATGCCGAAACATACATGCGAATTTGCCATAGCCCGTTTGGCGCTGCCGGTTTTACCGGTGTCTGCGACTTCATCCGTCTTGCAGCCGCAGAAATACCTGAAGTCATTGCAAGTGTCGTCCGTGTCCCCTTGCTCGATGTGGATGCCTGTAAAGCTCTGGCATTGTCACTTGGTGCATCATTCCGACTACGACCGTATTATCAAGGCTAAATGAAAACCAGCCACACCGTTTACTCAGGCTTTCCTGACAAATTCAGACTTCAATTGCATCGCTCCAAAGCCATCGATCTTGCAGTCGATGTCATGGTCACCGTCGATGAGGCGGATGTTCTTTACCTTCGTGCCACCCTTGAGCGCCGATGATGATCCCTTGACCTTGAGATCCTTGATCACCGTCACGGTATCACCATTCTGCAATAAAGTGCCATTCGCATCCTTCCAGACACGGGCCTCTTCCGACGCAGGAGCCAACGCGCTCCATTCGTAAGCGCACTCAGGGCAGATCAAGAAAGCACCAACCTCGTAGGTGTATTCCGAATTGCATTTTGGACAGTTCGGCAAGTCGCTCATGATAATTTTCCTTTTTCCACATTTTCCAGCAAAAACTTTTGCGACATAATAATAATTTCTGACAAAACTGTGCTTCTGAACGGCAGAATGGTTGGAGCCAAAAATGCAAATAATCCCGGTCACCAACTTGCTTCGGGTAAAGTGCATTAATGATGCTCCTTCGTAGCAATAATTATGCAAGCATTGTAAATTTCGCCAAAGAACCGGCTGGTTATGTAAAACCAGATAATTTATTACAGAGCACAGCATGAAATTTGAATTTGAAAATCCAACACATCTGGTCTTCGGTGCAGGAACACTTTCGCAAATAGGTGAAGTGGGGCGCAAACATGGCAAAAAAGCCTTGCTTGTCACCGGTGGTGGCAGCGTCAAACGCAACGGAACTTTTGAACGGGCAGTCTCAAGTCTGAACGCTTCTGGAGTAACCGTTGTAGAATGCTCTGGCATCGAGCCAAACCCCCGGCTGTCGTCGGTGATGAGAGGTGCCGAGATCGCCCGCGATGAAGGTTGCGACGTCATCATCGGCATGGGTGGCGGCAGTACCATGGACGCAGCCAAAGTAATAGCGGCAACCGTCAACTACGAAGGTGACCCATGGGAGATGATTGCCCACGGTCAAAGTAACTGGAGGCTCCCGACCAGCGCCCTCCCCATCATCACTGTACCAACAGCGGCGGCCACCGGTTCTGAAATGAACGGTGGAGCGGTTATCACCAATGAAAAGACAACAGTGAAATCGTTTGTCATCGCCAAGTGCCTCTACCCGCGAGTGGCGATTGTCGATCCCGAACTGACGTTGAGCGTACCGCAGGATCAGACTGCGTTCGGCATCTGCGACATGATTACCCATGTAACTGAGTCATACTTCAATGGCGCTGATGGTACCCCGCTTCAGGATAGCTTCGCTGAAGGGGTCATTCTCACTGCTATGGAGTGGGGGCCAAAAGCAGTATCCGATGGTAATAATCTTGAAGCACGAACGCAAGTGCAATGGGCATCGGTTGTCGCCCTCAACGGGTGGGTGCAGGTTGGTACCGCTGGAGCTTTTCCGGTGCACATGATTGAGCATGTCCTCTCGGCACATCACGATATCGCGCATGGTGCCGGTCTCTCTGTGGTCAACCCGGCCTGGATGCGTTTTGCCGCCCAAACCCGCCCTGCGCGTTTTGCCCAGTTTGCACAACGTATCTTCGGGCTCTCCTTGAAACATCCAGACGATAGAGACGCTGCAATGGAAGGGATCGACAGATTTGAGGCCTTCCTCCATTCAATCGGCTGCCCCACTCGTCTGTCACAACTGGAGATCGGAGAGGCACTGCTTGACCGGTATGCCCAGGATACTTTACATATTATTCATGACGGAGAGGGACGTCTCCCGGGCCGTCCGCCCATGAGCGAGAAGGATATTATCGAGATTCTCAGTTCAGCACTGTAACATCAGTTAATGCAATTAATAAAGAAAGAGAATGCAAAAGCGTCAACTGGGAAAAAGCGGGCTTGAAGTTTCGGCTCTCGGATTAGGCTGCATGGGAATGAGTTTTTCTTACGGTACTCCACCAGACAAACAGGAGATGATTTCACTGCTTCGGGCAGCAGTTGATCGGGGTATCACCTTTTTTGATACTGCAGAAGTGTATGGCCCCTGCACAAACGAAGAACTTTTAGGAGAAGCGCTCTCCCCTGTTCGTGCTCAAGTGGTGATCGCCACCAAGTTCGGCTTCAGGCTTGATCCCGAAGGAAAACGAGCCTGGGTGGGGCTCGACAGTCGACCAGAGCATATCAAGCAGGTTGCTGAGGCATCTCTCAAGCGTCTTAAAATCGAGGTCATCGATTTGTTCTATCAACATCGTGTTGACCCGGATGTGCCAATCGAAGAGGTGGCCGGAGCGGTCAAAGAGTTGATTCAGGAAGGAAAAGTCAAGCACTTCGGCCTCTCCGAAGCTGGAGTTCAGACTATTCGCCGAGCACACGCCGTTCATCCAGTAACGGCAATCCAAAGTGAATATTCGCTGTGGTGGAGAACCCCTGAACAAGAGCTGCTTCCTGCTCTTGAAGAACTCGGCATTGGCTTTGTGCCGTACAGCCCGCTGGGAAAGGGATTTCTTACAGGAAAGATCACCGAAAACACGACATTTGAGAACTCCGACTTTCGCAATATCCTCCCCCGCTTCACGCACGAGGCCCGGCATGCAAATAAAGTTATGGTTGATCTACTTGGCAAAATAGCCGAAATGAAAAACGCTACCCCGGCCCAAATAGCCATTGCGTGGCTGCTTGCCCAAAAACCTTGGATTGTACCCATCCCCGGCACCACAAAACTGGAACGACTTGAGGAAAACATGGCATCAGTGGACATGGAGCTTACTGCGGACGATATCCGCGAGATAGAGAGCGCAACAGCCACAATAACGGTGCAAGGTGACCGATATCCGGAAGAACTGATGCGAATGACCGGCCGTTGAGCAATCCTTTTCACTGAAACTCTGCAGAACAACATCTCATTGAACTGAATCAAAAGTTATGCATAACAATCATGAAGAAAGCATCGAGGCCGTAACGAAAATGTCACTGCAGTTCCTGGCCGAAGCGATCGGGCAATGCCCGGCAGGACTCGAAAGCAGCACAAACAGGGATATCGTTTTTGCAGTGCTTGGTTTCCAGTACGGTGCCGTGCAGAGCGGCGCTTACGTTGCCGGTCTGGACGAGACCGCCTCTGCCAGTATCACCGAAGATGTCGTCAGAAGAATCAACGGTATGGACAGGGAGAGTGTCTCTCAATTCCTTGCCCTGATGCCGAGGCTTGCCGAAAAGGGGTATCCCCCGATTGGTCTCGGCGGCAAAGCAATTATCGCTTTTTACAACTCCACCACTGACGAGGAGAAGCTGGCAACATCAGGATCACTGCGGGAAATTCTGCGGCAGATCGACGCGTCGTAAATCAGGAGTCGATGTCTCCCCTGTCCTTTATAATTTTTTGAAACCTCCTGCTTTTTCGTGCAGGCAAAACACTCCGGCAAATCCTGAGAAGAACGGGGCGAACTGCTCGTGATATCTCCAGTTCTGCGCTTCGGCTTCATTCACGTACCAAAGCCTTGCTTCGGAGTTATCGACACCCAACAGTGCCCGATAATGCGACCAGCTCAATTCGCGACGCACTGTGTCGTAAATTGGAACAGCAAGATAAAACCAATTTCCCAACTGGTACGCACCTGAATGACATCCACAGTCCGCTTTGCTTCTTTCCGAGCATCAGCAATCAGAGTGCTCAACTGAGCAAGCAACACATTTGCGGCTGCTGCGGTTTGTTGTCCTTGGAAAAGCCCGGTTTCTGAAAGTCGTATTCCTTGAAGGATTCGAAGTACAGCGTGGTGACATCGTACAACACCAGACAGAATGTTTCTTTCAGGCCATCACGGGCGGTCTTG
>CAILRB010000017.1 GCA_903836465.1 uncultured Chlorobiaceae bacterium | reverse complement strand
ATTCCTACAAATCTTGAGTGTCAGTGTTTTCGAGAAAGTCCATATAAAACAATTAGTTATGAATTCCGTTTACAAAATTCAGGATACCTATACCTGTAACCAGTTGAATTTATTTGACTTATAACCGGACAGGAGTGATAATCCGCCAAAAAAAGCACTCCCTTACAGCTCTTTCTCCCGTTCTGTATAACCACCTGTAGTGTCCACCATCTGATTACAGTTTGCTTTATGAGTAACAGGAGACTGCTGCAGGCGCGTTGCGGAGTAGTTATCAGATAGTTACGGCTATGTTTTTTTGAAGGCCCAACATTATTTCGCTATACTTTCAGTAAGAAATTGTTACGTGATAAGGCAAGTAACAGAAAGTTACCAAAAATTTGCAGTTTAGGCAGATCCAGCTAATTATTTGAGGAAGTACCAATGAATGAAGAGAGGTGGCACGACGTTGGAGAAGTGGCTGAGCTGTCGAAGAAGCCGCTCCAGCAGATACTGGTAGGACGCACGAAGATTGCGCTGTCATGCGTTAATGGAAGCTTTGGTACAATCCATGGTGCTTGCAATCACGCGGGCGGGCCTCTTGGGCAGGGCACCCTCGATGGTGACTACATCGTCTGCCCGTGGCACAACTGGAAGTTCCATCGCATTTCAGGTGAAGGAGAACCCGGCTTTGAGGAGGACCGTGTGCCCCGTTTCGAATTCAAGGTGGAGGGCGGTCGGCTTCTGATACGCGAGATGCCGGCTACCGATCGCCAGAAGCTGGCGCATGCGCCGCATCCGCTTGATCGCGATACGCGACGCGAGCCTGGGGCGCTTCGCGTGCTGGGTATCTCGACCACGATCATGGACAATAACAACCCACGCTATTCGACTTCCGAGGCACTGTTGGAAAGTGCTCTTGAACACGCACGAATGAACCACTCCCTGGAGACACGCATGATCAAGCTGCGTGAACAGTCCTTTCGTGCCTGCGAAGGTTACTACTCCAAGAGCGCGCAGGCTTGTACCTGGCCGTGCAGCATCTCACAGATGGACCCTGCTGACGGCATGCACGCGGTGTATGAGAACCTGGTCTTCTGGGCGGACGTCGTTCTGGTTGCGACGCCCATCCGCTGGGGTGCGGCGAGTTCATTGTACTTCAAGATGGCGGAGCGCCTGAACACGGTGCAGAACCAAATCACGCTGAAGAACCGCGTCATGCTGAAGAACAAAGTTGCGGGGCTCATCGTGACTGGAGGACAGGACAACATTCAGGCCGTCGCCGGGCAGATGATGCTGTTCTTTGGTGAACTGGGTATGCACTTTCCCCAGTTTCCATTCATTGCTCACAGTCGCGGCTGGACGGCGGAAGACATGGAGCACAACGTTGAGATGGTCAAGCGCAACAAAAAGCTGCATGACGGTGCGCGCGCCCTGCTCGACCGCTGTCTGGATATGGCACAGCGCCTGCAGAGCGGTGCCGCGCCGGAGTTCGAAAGAGCTGGAAGAAAAGCCTCCGGGCTTGAGTGAACGTATTGGTGACACGGTCAACATTTCCTTGCAGGTTACGATGATTTGTAACTGCTGTAGGCCATGCGCACCCCGCGACTTGAAAAGACGAGAACAACTGCGGCCAGAATCGTTACCATACATCCCAGGCGAATGGCAAGCCCTGTCCCAAAATGTTCTGAAAGATAGCCGATTTCAAGGTTACCGATCGGCATGAAGCCCATGAACACCATCATATAAAGGCTCATGACCCGTCCCCTGAAACGATCGTCAACCGTACTCTGGATGGTTGCGCTGAGGGTTGAAACCGCCGATACTAATCCAAATCCCCCCAAAAAGAGAAAAACAAGCGCTGAAGGCAAAAAAGTGGTCATCGTAAACCCGATAAGAGCAAGAGAAAAAAGGATTGTCCCGCCTGCAATGAAGACAAGTCGGTCGATTTTTCTGGAGTAGATGGAAACAAGCACCGTGCCGACAACCGAGCCAAGACCAGAAACACCGTAAAGATAGCCCATTCCCGAAGCATCCATGTGGAAGATATGCTTGGCGATATAGGGAAGCATGGTAACATAAGACCATGCGAAAATTGAGATAACCGCGATATACAAGATACTCGTCCGGATCACGGGATGCTCCCAGGAGTACTTCAGCCCATCTCTGATCGCCTGCAGAGGATGCTGGCTGATTTTCGCGGAGGGTGCTTTTCTCGTCTCCTTCATGGAGAGCAGAGAGATAATGACGGCAATAAAACTGACACCGTTGACCATAAAAGCCGTACCTGTACCGGTTGCAGAAATAAGCAGCCCGGCAATGGCGGGCCCGATAACCCGTGAACCGTTATAGATCGCCGAATTCATCGCAATTGCCGATGCGAGATGCTCACGCTCCACTATTTCGCTAAGAAACGCCTGGAGTGCGGGAACATTGAGAGCATTCACACAACCGAGAAGAAAGGAGAGTACAAGAATAACCCCGAGGGTTACCGTACCGGTCATGGCGAACGTGCCAAGTACAAAAGCAAGCACCATCGCCGATGATTGCGTCCAGAACAGAATAGTCCTACGGGGATAACGGTCAACAACAACGCCACCAAAAAGGGAGAGAAAAAGTGTCGGCAATGTAGAGGCGGCAGCGGCAAGCCCAACGTCAAAGGCAGATCCGGTTATTTCAAGCACCAGCCACCCCTGCGCCACCATCTGGATCCAGGTTCCAATCATGGAAATCACCTGTCCTGGAAAATAACGGCGAAAATTCTTGCTTTCAAACGCAGGAAAGGCTGACAGGAGTTGCCGTGTAAAGCCGCGACGACGTTCAGCATCAGCGTTATCAGGTCCAGTCATTATGGAATCTTCGGCAGGGAAGGTCATCACCTCAATACATCTTCATTGAATACATTGTTACAGCTCAAAGGTATCAAAAGAAAGCGGGATATCCCGCTGCCAAATTTCCTGCAATTTATAATACAATGCAACGAGTACTCAGACAAGTATACGCGAAAAGGGCTTTCACTATCTTCTGAAAAGCGTAAAAAGATGATGCAAAAACAGCAAAGCGGAATACTATTATTCTTTAAAAAAAATTAGCTGTACATTTAAATTCCTGTTGAAATTTCCATTTTTTCGACGGAGTATTTAACCTTTTATCATCAACAATAAAAAAAGGAGAATCTTTCGATGAATGTTGTTAATCCGGAAGCAATCGGGTTGTTCGGGCTGATCGTCACCGTCTGGGTATTCGGCCTCGAGCAGTTAGGGTTTGGGCTTGACGAGGAGACTGATCATGCAAAACTGGGCCGAAATCTTGCTCATGTCGCACTTTGGTTCGGCGGTGTTGCGCAGCTTTTCACGGCCGTCTGCATGTATATGTTTGATATGGGGTTGCCACCAGAAATCAGAATTTATCTGGGCACTATCTTTGCGACTTACGGATTTTTCTGGGTGGTTGTGGCCATGCATTTCTACAACCCCGGTGACAAAAAGATTTATGCTCACCTTTTTCTCGGTATCTTTTTTATCACAGCAATTTTCAGCTACAAAGCCATCCTTCTCGGAAAAATATGGCCTTTAGCTACGGTGCTTCTGCTCATTAACTTGCTGACCATCCTGTTGCCTTTTGCCTGGTACAAGCAGAATGCTTTCATCACAAAAATCTGCGGTGCAACGAACGTTGCGATTGGACTTTGCGCCATTCCGCTTCTCCTCAAATCACTCGGCGTGTAACCTGTGCTCCTCTTGCCCGAAACAGCCATCAGTGGTACGGCTGTTTCGGGCCACAACGGTTCCCCTTTCAGCCCATCTACCTTTTCCTGATTCTCCTTTCTTTACACTCATTTTGAAGAGTTTGCTATTTTGCAGTTGTAAACTGATTTGCTAATATGAGCAATGGCCATACATACAGGTAGCCTCAACTCAACATCATAACAGCTTTTTTTCAAGCACTAAAACCATTCGCACCATGAGTGATCATATCTATAAGAAAATCGAACTTGTCGGCACTTCGCAAACAAGCATTGAAGAGGCAGTCAAGAATGCTGTTGCCAAAGCAGCCGAATCGGTCAGAAACATTCGCTGGGTTGAAATTCAGGAAACCCGCTGTCATGTAGAGAACCAGAAAATTGTCTACTGGCAGGTTACCGTGAAAATAGGTTTTACCCTTGATGAAGAGTGATCAGAAGTTCCTGTAAGCAAAAGAAAAGGGCGCCTTTAAAAGCGCCCTTTTCTTTTATTTCTTTCCTGTAAAACGTCAGCTTTCGGTAGAATAGTTTTCAGGAGCCAACGACCAGTGCGCCGGAGACTTCCATAGGGTTGAAAGCATCAATTCACGGATATGGGGAAACTCTTTGGGCAGTCTGTCGTAAATCATTTCAAAAAGCTCCTCATGTGAAAGAAGCTCATTCTTCCATGCTTCACGATCGACCATCATCAGTTTGGTAAACTTCTCCGCAGTCATACTCTCCAAACCTTTCCAGTCAAGCATCTCATACTTCGGCATCCAGCCAAGCGGACTCTCAACAGCTCCTGCTTTGCCATGAACACGATCGACAATCCACTTCAGCACCCTCATGTTTTCACCAAAACCCGGCCAGAGGAATTTGCCGTTCTCATCCTTGCGGAACCAGTTGACGCCAAAAATTCTTGGCAGCTCAGGCAGTGTACGACCGACATTGAGCCAGTGAGTGAAATAATCACCCATGTGATAACCACAGAAAGGAATCATGGCAAAAGGATCGCGACGAACATCCCCAACCTTGCCGGCTGCGGCGGCAGTTTTTTCAGAACCCATGGTCGCCGCCAGGTAGACTCCGGAATTCCAGTTTGCTGACTGGTAGACAAGCGGCACCGTATCTCCGCGACGTCCACCAAAAATAAAGGCGCTGATCGGCACTCCTTTCGGATCTTCCCATGCCGCATCCAGAGAAGGGCACTGATTTGCCGGGGAAGTAAATCGGGCATTGGGATGTGAAGAGAGTCGGCCGCAATCAGGAGTCCAGGCATGACCCTGCCAGTCGATAAGATGATCAGGAGCAACATCCGTCATCCCTTCCCACCAGACATCGCCGTCAGGTGTCATGGCAACGTTGGTAAAGATACAGTTTTTACCAAGGGTGGCCATCGCATTGGGATTGGATTTGTCCGAGGTGCCCGGAGCTACACCAAAA
This sequence comes from uncultured Chlorobiaceae bacterium, assembly GCA_903836465.1. Taxonomy (GTDB): domain Bacteria; phylum Bacteroidota; class Chlorobiia; order Chlorobiales; family Chlorobiaceae; genus Chlorobium. Next base: position 115,461 of record CAILRB010000017.1, on the reverse strand, counting down.
AAGCCATATTCGGGGTTGATAGCACGAAGACGACCATCTTCGCCAGATTTAATCCACGCAATATCATCACCAATAGTTGTTACCTTCCAGCCCTCAAACGATTGAGGTGGAATAAGCATTGCAAAATTTGTTTTACCACAGGCACTCGGGAATGCGGCGCCTATATAGGTTTTTTCGCCTTCGGGAGATTCAACACCGAGAATCAGCATGTGCTCAGCCAGCCAGCCTTCATCCCTTGCCATTGAGGAGGCGATACGCAAGGCAAAACATTTCTTGCCGAGAAGAGCATTGCCGCCATAACCGCTTCCAAAAGAGATAATTGAACGCTCTTCAGGAAAATGAACAATGTACTTGGTATCATTGCATGGCCATGGAACATCCAGTTCGCCGGGCTGAAGAGGTGCACCTACGGAGTGTAGGCAGGGGACAAAGTCGCTGGTTTCACCGAGCAGCTCCATAACCTTGCTTCCCATCCTCGTCATGATCCGCATGTTGGTTACCACATAAGGCGAATCAGAAATTTCAACACCGATATGCGCAATAGGTGACCCAAGAGGTCCCATGCTGAACGGGATAACATACATGGTGCGACCCGTCATACAATCCCTGAACAACTCCTTGAGAGTCTCTTTCATCTCCCTGGGAGCTACCCAGTTATTCGTTGGACCAGCATCCTGACGACGGATGCTGCAAATGTACGTTCGGTCTTCAACACGCGCAACGTCACTTGGATCTGAACGACACAGATAGCTGTTGGGACGTTTCTCTTCAGAAAGTTTGATAAACGTACCGCTCTCTACCATCTGCTGACAAAGAAAGTCATACTCTTCCTGGGAGCCATCGCACCAGTGCACTGAACTCGGACGACAAAGCTCAGCCGTCTCCTGTACCCACTGGATCAGCTTTTTGTTTTTCACATAATCCGGAGGATTGATCTGCATTAAAGTCATGATCGTTCTGTTATTGGCTTGGGGTTATAAAAAAAAACGCCCCCAGTCACCACTGACTGCGGACGTTTAGAAGAAAAACTGAGATCCGGATTACACAACCACCGGAGCCGAAAACCATCATTCATAGGATGAAGGCTTTATTATTATTTAGGGGTTTCTGTCTTTCTGAGAGCATCGGAAATTATTTTATCAAGCACCTCTTTGCTGCGCGCCCCGGTAATCACCTGGGTAATCCGGCCTGAAGAGTTCACGACAAAGGAGGTCGGAATCGCATGAATACCTCCTTCAACATATCTGTTAAAGGCCGAAACAAGCTGCTCGTCGGCCATAACAACCGGATAACTTATTTTATTTTTGCTGATAAAAGCACGGATCTTCGGCTCGGTTTCATTAACCGCTACGCCAATAAACGTAAATCCTTTGCGACCATACTGATTCTGGAGTGCAACCATATCAGGAATCTCCAATCTGCAGGGAGGACACCACGACGCAAAGAAATTCACGATATAAACTTTACCGGAAAGTTGAGCGGATCCTACAGGCTTCCCGTTGAGAGATACTGCAGCAAACCCTGGCGCCAAAGGGTAGGGGACTGGTTGCTGAACTGCTGAAACTATGCCGGCAGCACCAGCCAGAAACAGTGCACTGACCATACATACCTTTATAGACTGACTGATAAGCTTTTTCATGCCGCCCCGTTTAAAAAAATCAAAAGAAATTATATTTACGACTTTTTATCAATATACAATTCTTCTTTTTTTTCGAAGACTAATAAATGAGCTTGGATTTATCTTTGTGATTCTCTGTCAATAAATTATATTTCGGCTTGATTTTTTGTGCTTAAGCCACCTTAGCTCAGTTGGTAGAGCAACTGTTTCGTAAATAGTAGGTCGTGGGTTCAAGTCCCTCAGGTGGCTCGCAGACGGTACGGGTCAAAAGAGCGAAACCATCTGACACATCATTTCTGATACAAAAGAGGCTCACAAGCCAGTGAAGCATGAACGTTTGATTACACCATAAAATCCTATCCACACTGTCACTATGCAAGAAGGTAAGATTTCACAAATCATCGGCCCTGTAGTTGATGTTGATTTCCCTGAAGGACGGCTGCCGTCAATTCTGGATGCACTGACTATTACAAGACCAGACGGCACCAAGCTCGTTCTTGAAACGCAGCAGCATCTTGGAGAAGAGCGCGTACGTACCGTTGCAATGGAGAGCACCGATGGCCTTGTCAGAGGCCTCAACGTTAAAAATACAGGCCAGCCAATACAGGTTCCGGTCGGACCTGAAGTTCTTGGCAGAATGCTGAACGTTGTCGGCGACCCGATTGACGGACGCGGCCCGGTTGAGACGAAAAAATCGTATTCAATTCATCGCCTGGCCCCAAAATTTGACGAAATCTCCACGAAAGCAGAGATGTTCGAAACCGGCATCAAGGTCATCGATCTTCTTGAACCATATTCTCGCGGCGGTAAGACCGGTCTGTTCGGTGGCGCGGGAGTAGGCAAGACTGTTCTGATCATGGAGCTGATCAACAATATCGCAAAACAGCAGTCGGGCTTCAGCGTTTTTGCCGGTGTCGGCGAACGTACCCGTGAAGGAAACGATCTGTGGCATGAAATGATGGAATCAGGCGTTATTGACAAAACCGCGCTTGTCTTCGGTCAGATGAACGAGCCTCCAGGAGCACGCCAGAGGGTTGCTCTTACCGGCCTCAGCATTGCCGAATATTTCCGTGATGAGGAAGGCCGCGACGTTCTGCTCTTTATTGACAATATTTTCCGCTTTACCCAGGCCGGTTCTGAAGTATCAGCTCTTCTCGGTCGTATGCCGAGCGCTGTAGGATACCAGCCAACTCTTGCAACAGAGATGGGTGAACTTCAGGACAGAATTGTTTCAACCAAGAAAGGTTCGGTCACCTCAGTGCAGGCCATCTACGTCCCTGCTGATGATCTTACCGATCCTGCACCTGCTACCGCATTTGCTCACCTTGATGCAACAACGGTTCTTTCACGTTCCATTGCCGAGCTTGGAATTTACCCGGCAGTTGATCCGCTTGACTCAACATCACGTATTCTTGACCCGAACATTGTCGGCAACGATCACTACGATACTGCCCAGGCGGTTAAACAGCTCCTGCAGCGTTACAAGGATCTTCAGGACATCATCGCCATTCTCGGTATGGACGAACTGAGCGACGAAGACAAGCTTGTCGTTTCAAGAGCAAGAAAAGTTCAGCGCTTCCTTTCACAGCCATTCTTTGTTGCAGAGGCCTTCACCGGACTTGCCGGCAAGTATGTCAAGCTGGAAGAGACCATCAAGGGCTTCAAGGAAATTATCGCCGGACGTCATGACAGTCTTCCTGAAAGTGCCTTCTATCTGGTCGGGACCATTGAGGAAGCAGTTGAGAAAGCAAAAACTCTCTAAACAGACGCAATAACCATGGCGAATTCCGAAAAAGGTTTCCAGATAGAAATCGTCACTCCCCAGAAACTTTACTTTTCCGGGGAGGTTGTCAGTGTAACAGTGCCCGGTGAGCTTGGTCAGTTGCAGATACTGAAAAACCATGCTCCGCTGCTCTCCTCACTGAAAACCGGCAAGGTGAAGCTGGCATTAGCTGATCGGAGTGAACAGATGTTTTCTATCGAGGACGGTTTTTTAGAGGTCAGCAGCAACAAGGCTATTTTGTTGACTGAAACCATTTCCTGACTTCATTGCAATGAATGTAAAACCATCAGCGCCCGTTAAGGATGCTGATGGTTTTTTATTATATGACAATCCTGATACCGAAAGCCCTGCGCTACGGAGATACCATTGGCCTTATCTCCCCCTCCTCACATAGCGCTTATCCTGATAAAATCAATCAGGCGGTTATCTATCTCGAAAAAAATGGCTATCGGGTAAAGCCCTCCCGCCACCTCAACTGTATCGATACCGATCCGGCAATTGCCGACGAACAGAAACTGCTCGATCTTCATGGGATGTTCAGCGATCCCGACATAAAGGCCATCATCTGCCTGAGAGGGGGCGCTGGAGCGACGCGATTGCTGAAAAAAATTGACTACGACATCATAGCGGCCAATCCAAAAATAGTTGTCGGTTATTCAGATATTACCGCCCTGTCGCTTGCCCTGTTTGCGAAAACCGGCCTGATCAGCTTTTCAGGCCCTATGCTTGCCACTGAACTGTACGAACCAACCCCCTACACCGAAGAGCATTTCTGGGGAATGCTGACCTCTCCTTCTTATGCGCTTTCGCTGCAGAACCATCCTGACCATGCCATAACCTGCATCAGAGCCGGGTCAGCAGAAGGCAGACTCATCGGCGGCAACCTTTCCGTCCTCTCTTCAATGATCGGGACACCCTACATGCCTCCGCTCAATGACTCACTCCTCTTTCTCGAAGAGATCAACGAACCGGCTTACCGTATCGACAGAATGCTCTCGCATCTCGACAATGCCGGTCTGCTTGCGCCATGCAATGGAGTGCTTCTTGGTCAGTTCAGCAATGTCTCAGAGGTGACAAAAGAGGAAAAGCTGCGCTTGCAGAATATTTTTACCTATTACAGCAAACACGCCCATAACGAATGCCCCGTCATGAGAGGACTCTCTTACGGTCATATCAAGAACCTGATGACCATCCCCATTGGAGCCCGGTTTACCATGCAGCTCTCTCCGGTTGGAGACTTTTTTCTCGGAGCAGTTGAACCGGTTATTGCATGAAGAGTTCTCCCTGTTGCTTCTCCGGGCTACAGAGACTATTTTACATCTTTTAACGTATAGCGCACGATAACCATGAATTCCCCTCTTGTACAACAGTGGACAGCATCCTATTCTGCGCCTGAAACAAAAGAAAATGAACAACTCTCCGGGACAGAACTGCTCGACTCATACCGCGTCGTTCTCTTCAACGATGAAGAACATACCTTCGACGAAGTGATTAACCAGATTATAAAAGCCATTCGCTGCAGTCGCCAGAAAGCAGAAAAACACACCTGGGAAGTCCATACCCGTGGCCGAAGCATCGTTTATGCCGGATCAATGTTCTTGTGCCTGAAGGTAAGCTCAGTTCTTGAAGAGATCGCCCTTAAAACCGAAATCCAGACTACCTGAGACTCTGGCCTTCACTGCTCCCTCGATTGACAAGCATTCCGATGAAGAGAACAGACATGAGCAGATTTTGAAGAAAGGCCGCATAAGCACGACCAACATAAAGGCCAAACTCAATAATGAAAACGTATTGCAGGAAAAAGGCCGTAAAGAGACCAAGAAGAGACCATATAATAAACCAATGCGAGGGTAGATTACGAGGGAAATATTTTTTCCCGAACCGGAAATAGGTGTAAAGAATGATACAGTCCAGCAAGAACCAAACCGCAGTGATTCCAACCTGAAGAACAAAGCCGGCCTGTTGATATTCAAGCACCGTCTGTAACAACTCCCAGGCAAAATTTAACGCCAGCGCCCAGAATGGCATAGCATAGGTGGCTTCTTTAAACCCCAGCCGGATGCTGTCAAGATAAACAACCGTCCAGCAGATGCCGCTGAAAATCACCAGAAACAATGGAAATGGTGCGGAGCTCATGGAACACAATAATTATATTCCTGAAATCATTTTCGACTGCCACGTTCTTTCTCCTCAGATCAGTTTAAGCTCTCTGAGACTCATCGAAACAAGTAAAAAAAAGATAACTGAAATGGTTTAAGCGTACAACTGGTTATTGGATAACAGCAGGTTAGGATACCCTATGGAGAGCAAACTTCAGCATACTCTCCGCACCTGTCGGGATCGGCAGGAGTAGTAAAGCATCTTTGTCTATAGCGAAAGGAATGCCGAAGCCATCCTTATCACTGCTGATTATCCTGCTTGCTTTGTTATATTCAATTTTTTATTGCTGTTGAGCGGGAGTCCCCGACGATTTTTTCACAACATGTCTGAACGAATGATGAGCAATTCCGACCAAAAGCGGGTACAGAGTGTCAATCTGCCGCCTGATAAAGTGATGCACAAGCTGGTTTCGCTGGCCAAACGGCGGGGCTTTATTTTCCCCTCTTCGGAAATTTATGAAGGGCTCTCCTCCTGCTTCGACTATGGGCCGCTGGGCAGCGAGATGAAGCGGAATATCAAGGAGCTCTGGTGGAACTCCATGACCCGTCGCCACCAGAATATTGTGGGACTTGACGCATCGATTATGATGAATCCCCGCGTTTGGGAGGCTTCAGGGCATGTGGCAAGCTTCAATGACCCGATGATCGACGACAAAACGACCAAAAGGCGCTATCGTGCGGACCACCTGATCGAGAACCATATTGAAAAACTGCGCCGTGATGGCAAAGAAGAGGAGCTCCAGCGGGTGCAGGCAACCTACGAAGCCGCCTCAGGATCGGATGATCTGAACCGTGCGCTCTATAACCTCATCATTGCTGAAGGGATCAAGGCCGCTGATACCGGCTCAGGAGACTGGACGGAAGTTCGCCAGTTCAACCTGATGTTCCAGTGCAATATGGGAGCACTTGCCGACAAATCAAGCATCGTTTACCTCCGGCCAGAAACCGCGCAGGGCATTTTCGTGAACTTCCACAACGTCCGTGAGTCCTCACGCATGAAGGTCCCGTTCGGTATTGCGCAGATTGGCAAGGCCTTTCGCAATGAGATTGTAAAAGGGAACTTTATCTTCCGCATGGTTGAGTTTGAACAGATGGAGATGCAGTACTTTGTTAAGCCCGGCACACAGGTTGAGGCATTCGAGGCCTGGCGCGAGGAGCGCTTTGCCTGGTACAGCAGTGCTCTTGGCATCAACAAGGAGAAGCTGCACTGGTACAAGCACGACAAGCTGGCACACTACGCCGACCTTGCCTACGACATCAAGTTCGAGTTCCCCTTCGGCATTGAGGAGATCGAGGGCATTCACTCACGAACTGATTTTGACCTGAAACAGCATCAGGAGTACTCCGGCAAAAATATGGAGTATATCGACCAGCTCACCAATGAGCGCTATATCCCGTATGTGGTGGAAACCTCTGCTGGCTGCGACCGCCTCTTCCTTGCGCTGCTCGCAGATGCCTACACCGAAGACACGGTTGACGGCGACGAGCGTGTGGTGCTGAAGCTTTCTCCAAAGGTTGCCCCGGTAAAAGCTGCGGTGCTGCCGCTGATGAAAAAAGGAGGCATGGGCGAACGAGCCGCCGCTTTGTGTGAAGAGCTGGCAACAGACTTTCTTGTGCAGTACGACGACGCAGGTTCTATCGGCAAACGCTACCGCCGGCAGGATGAGATCGGCACGCCGTTCTGTATCACGGTTGACCACCAGTCGCTGGAGGAGAACACCGTGACGGTGCGCTATCGCGACACCGCAACACAGGAACGAATTGATCTATCAAGAGTTCGAGAATTTATCGCCACTAAACTTATCGGACTGTAAGCTATGCGTTATGATGTCGCCGTTATAGGGGGAGGCCCCTCGGGAGCTGTTGCCGCTGCCATACTGGCAAAAGCCGGGCTCTCCACCGTACTCATTGAACGCAACTTTGACAATGTCAAACCTTGCGGCGGGGCCATTCCTCTTGGCCTTATTGAGGAGTTCAAAATTCCAGCCGAACTGATTGAGAAGAAGCTCTCCCGGATGAAGGCCCGATCACCGAAAGGGCGGGTCATCGACATGACCATGCCGAACGGCTACGTCGGTATGGTTCGTCGTGAAAAATTTGACCGCTATCTGCGTGTCGAAGCTGAGCAGGCTGGCGCTGTTGTGGTTGAAGGGCTGGTGAAATCCATCTCTCACTCCGGCGAAGGATTTGTCATCAACACACTCAACGATAAAGTTCCTCCACTCCGCGCCAGCAGAATTATCGGGGCTGACGGCGCTAACTCAAAAACCGCCGATGAGCTGCACTTTCCGCCCAATGAGCTGAAGGTGATTGCCATGCAGCAGCGCTTCAAGTACACGCCGTCCATCCAGAAATTCAGCGATATCGTTGAAATCTGGTTTGACGGCGAAGTATCTCCCGACTTTTACGGCTGGATTTTCCCCAAGGCCGACCACCTGGCCATAGGTACTGGCACAGAAGATCACAAGCACAATATCAAGGCGCTGCAAAAGCGCTTTATTGAAAAAATAGGAATTACCGACAAGCCCTATCTTGATGAGGCGGCGAAAATACCCATGAAGCCCCGCAAATCGTTTACTCAGGAGAAGGCGATTCTTGTTGGAGACGCAGCCGGTCTGGTAACTCCGGCTAACGGAGAGGGGATTTTCTTCGCCATGCGCTCAGGCAAACTTGGTGCCCTCGCCATGATTGAACACCTGAAACATGGCTCACCCCTGAAGAACTATGAAAAAGAGTTTCGAAAGCTCTACGCGCCAATCTTTTTCGGCCTTGAGGTGTTGCAGGCCGCCTATTACCGCAATGACCGGCTGCGGGAAAGTTTTGTGGCAATTTGCGCTGACGATGACGTGCAGCGAATCACCTTCGACTCGTATCTCTACAAGAAAATGATCCCAGCCTCTTGGCCCGTTCAGATGAAAATCTTTTCCAAAAATATCTATCACCTCATAAAGGGCTCCTGAATGCTGCTTTCGTTTCCCAACTGGGTCATTCATATCTCCTCTGCTCTTGAATGGGGAATCGCCGCCGCCCTGCTTTTTCACTATGGGAAAATAACGGGGCGGCGCGAGATCCGCCTTTTTGGCCTCGCCATGCTGCCGCACTGGAGCGGCAGCTTTTTTGTGCTGAGCTACCACATCTCCGGCGATTCCATTCCGCTTCTGCTTGATATGTCTGAACTGATCAATCTTTTTGGCAGCACAGCGCTCCTGCTCGCAACCCTCAACCTGCTGAAATCAACCAAAAAAGCGCCTGCCGGAGGATATACGGCAGCCATTGCCGCCATCATGATTGCCGGAAAACCGCAATCTTATCTGGGCGCTGATATCTTCGATGCCATTCTGCAACTCTCAAGCGTCGTCTATCTCACCTTTCTCGTGCTGCTGCTGATAGTCCACAAACGTGACAAAACCATTTTTTCAGGCTTGACCATTGCCGGCTTCTGGTTTGTGCTGGTCTTCATCTCAGTCACCATCTTCTGCATGTACCTTGCCACCCAGGTGAGGGGATATTCGACATTGTCACACGACGACCTGCTGCACGGGCTTGCTGAAAGCCTGCTGACGGTGAGCAATCTCATGATTGCCTTTGGAGCGCACCGTAAAATAAAAGCGTATAAACAAGCGGCGTTGAACCCCGCTCAGGGATGAAGAATCAATGAATACTTCCCTGAATCGGAAAGCACCTCTATCGCTTTTGTGACCTCAGGATCATCATCAAGTTCCGCCCGTCGAGCAAGAACTTCTTTATAATGCCGAAGAATCTCCACTTCAAGTGCCTTCCCCACTCCAGTTGACTCTTTCTTGATTTCCTGCTCCTTCAGCCGCTCAATCTCCTGCTGCAGTTCGCTGAGACTGGTCTGGCCGATATTATTGTGCTCTGGCTGAACCTTATTCATGCTCTCTTTCAGCTCATTGAAACGACGTTCTGATTCAGAGGTATAGACAAATTTTTTATCGCGCAGAAAGTTGCCGAATGAGACCAGAAGCTGTTGACGGTCGAGGGGTTGCGGAGGCATGACAGGATAAGAGGAAGTATAGAAAGAGGAAAAAAGAAAGAGCATCCCTTTCTTGCGAAGTTCCGCAAGGTAAGGAGAGTGTCCCTGTTCCGAAAGCTCAATATCAGGCGTTATACCGCCACTACCGTACACTTTTCTCTTGTTTTTAGTATAGAAAACCTGTGCCGCATTATCCACGGGAGCCTTCGGAAGCACTTTGCGTGACTCATGCGCCTCTTGTTTCTCTTTCTGGATCAAACGACCTGAAGGAGTATAGTATTTCGCCGTTGTAAGCTTCAGGGTATTATCGTAGGAAATCCTGATAACTGACTGCACAAGCCCTTTCCCAAAAGAACGCTCACCAATAATAACCCCGCGATCAAGATCCTGGATTGCGCCGGCAACAATTTCTGAAGCAGAAGCACTCTCCTTGTTGACAAGAACCACAAGAGGAAGCACAACATCAAGCGGCGGAGTCTCTGTCAGATATGATTTTGCCATTTCCACAGAGCGTCCCCGAATGGAAACCACCTCACTGCCTTTGCGGACAAAGAGCGAGGTAACATCAACAGCAGCATTCAGCAGGCCTCCGGGATTGTTTCTCAGGTCGAGAATAATACCTTTCATCGGCGTTCGCTGCTCTTTGGCTTCCTGCTGAAGGCCAAGAATGGCGCTGCGAAGTTCGTTGGCTGAACGGGCGCTGAAATTCTTCATCTCGATATAGCCGATGCCCTGAAAAAGAGTCGCATAACTCACCGAGTTTACCCGAATCTCCTCCCGCACCAGAGATGCGGTAAAGGGGGAGGCCCCTTGACGCTTCAACTGAATGGTGAGTGAAGTCCCGGCTGCTCCCTTGATCAGCGATTTGACCTCGGTCAGTGACTTATTCTTTACCTCTTTGTTGTTGATGGCAAGAATGCTATCGCCCGCCTTGACGCCAGCTTTAGCCGCCGCATAGCCATCAACCACCGAGGTAACAAAATAGCCTCCATCAAGCGTTGCAATGGTAATACCAACACCGACATACTGTCCACTGGTCATCTCATCAAGCTCACCGGAATCCTCTTCGTCAAGAAAAACCGTATAGGGATCAAGGGTACGAAGCATGCCGTCGATACCTGCATACATAAGCTCGCTGACATCAAGCGTATCAACATAACCGGTTGAGACCTCGCGATAGACCTCACCGAAAAGATCGACACCCTTAATGATGTCAAAATATTCCTTTTCGTGTGTGGATACTACCGCAGAAAGAGGGGATGATGTGAGACAAAAGAAAATAAGAAGAGCCGCCATGATGCCCGGCACCCTCTCCCAGGGAGAAAGGTACCGACGTCCATTACACTCTATGTTGCTTTGCATATTTTACCTGAGAGCCTCTTCCAGAGCTGTTGCGCTGTCAGTCCGTTCGTCACGATACTTAATAATCACCGGCGTATAGATAGAAAGCCCATGCTCTGCGGCAAAGTCACCCTTGATCCTGCGTGATCCGGCAACAACAACCGCGCCTGCAGGAATGACAAGCGGAGCATCGGCCGTTTTTCGGTAAATGGCATTGCGGGCAAGATCATACACCGGCGTGGACCCGTTCAGGATCACACCGGTACCGATAACCGCCCGTTCCCGAACAATGGCACCCTCATAAATACCGCAGTTCCCCCCAACCATCACCTCATCCTCAATAATGACAGGCAAGGCTCCGATAGGTTCCAGCACGCCTCCAACCTGAACCCCTGCAGAAAGATGTACCTTTTTGCCTACCTGCGCGCAGCTCCCCACAAGAGCATGCGAATCAATCATGGTTCCCGCATCAACATAAGCGCCCACGTTGACATAGGCCGGAGGCATCATGACAACTGTTGGAGCAAGATATGAACCGTCACGCACCGACGAACCGCCTGGCACAATACGGACATTGTTGGCAAGAGTGATCTTTTTGAGCGGATACGTATCCTTGTCGATATAGGCAAACCTGTTGCCATGCTCATCAAGCGACAAAAAGCTCTCCTGCAGCCGGCCAAGACGCATGCCGAGCAGAATACCTTGCTTGACCCAAGAATTTACGACCCAATCACTGCCAGATTTTTCCGCAGCCCTCACCAGCCCGTTATTCAGCAACTGCTTGAACTCATCAAAAGCCTTCCGAGCCTCTGGAATTTCGAGGAGCTCAGCGGCGCCAAGCGATGAAAAACCAAGTATAGCCTCTTTCAATACATCATACTGTCCCATAACGTGCGTTCTCTGTTATATGTCGCCATATTCGGCGGTAATATCCTTGTTATTTTTTCTATTGTAAAACCTGAAATCGTCACTTCTGAGGCTTTCATCCGGCTTCACCTGAACAAAAAGCATGTGCTGAAGAAACCATTTCAGCTCAGTCTTCAAATCGCTGTTCTGCAGTGGCTCCACAACCGTCGGGCTGACATAGAGGTCAAGCTGCTGAAACTTCATAGGGTGCTGAAGCGCATACTTCCGCAACCAACGCTCTATCTGGTTGATGGTTGTAAACCTCGCCTGCACCACACCGGTACCGCCGCAGGCAGGGCACTGATCGCCCATACGCTGCATGAGGCTGGGACGTATTCTTTCGCGGGTAATCTGCATGATGCCAAAGTCCGACATCGGCAGAATGTTCGACTTGGCACGATCATTGCGCAGCTCGGCCTTCATGGAGTCATAGACCTTCTTGGCGTTCTTCTGATCAAGCATGTCAATAAAATCAACCACAATAATGCCGCCGATATCACGCAGCCGCAACTGCCGAACCACTTCACGCGCTGCCTCAAGGTTGGTTTTCAGGGAGTTCTCTTCCTGCTCACGTTTTGCCGCATAGCGACCGCTGTTGACATCAACAACTACCATCGCTTCCGTATGCTCGATAATGATATAGCCCCCCGATTTGAGCCACACCTTTCGCGAAAAGATCGACTCAACATCCTTGGCGATCCCATACCCTTCAAAGAGGGGGAGTTTGCCCTGGTAAAAAGTGACATTTTTCACCATTTCAGGTGCCGCCCACTGGATATAGTTCAGCGTCTCCTGGTAGATAACAGGAGAATTTGCAACAATTTCAGCGACATCAGAGGTCAAAGAGTCGCGCAGCACACTTGATATGATGGTATCCTCCTTGAAAATCAATTGGGGTGGAGCTGCATTCTGCAACTGTTCTTCAATCTGCGTCCACTTGGCAAGCAGTTTTTCAAGATCCTGCTTCAAAAGCGTCTCCTCCTGATCTTCAGCAACGGTGCGGATAATGGCGCCAAACCCTTCGGGAAGCATCGAACGCACCAGCTTTTTCAGGCGTGATCGTTCCTTTCGGGCAATCACCCGGCGGGAGACCGCAACCTGGCCGCCACCAAATGGCAGCAGCACCATAAAGCGCCCGGCAATTGTAATATCAGAAGTAAGTCGGGAGCCCTTGCTGCTGATCGGTTCCTTGATAACCTGCACCAGAATAGAGTCATTCGGCTTGAGCTTGCCCGCAATCATCTGTGTATAAGACTGCCTTTTTTCCGCCCGCTCCTGATCATCTGCCGAAGGCTTCTTGCTGCCACTGCGGGCGGCCTGCTTGACATTTGCTTCACCGTTGCGGGCTGCCTGCAAACCATCTTCACCATCAGCATCCTCTGCGCCACCATTCTCGTCATCATCTTCATCATCCTCAATCAGCGCACGATAATCCTCATTGGTTGTCCCCACATCAGAAAAGTGGAGAAAACCGTCTGACTTCTGCCCGATATCAACAAAAGCCGCCTTCAAACCCTCCACAACCTTGTGCACCCTGCCGAGGTAAATATCACCGATACTTCTCCGACTTTCAGGCCGCTCAATAATCAACTCAGCAAGACGGCCCTCCTCAACCAGCGCAACCTGTATCTCGTCGCCGGTCTTGTTCATCAGCAACTGTTTCGTCGAACTTTTCTTCATTCGTTAACTCTTTTTATAATGGGTCAATAATAACTCTTTTGTGAAGTCATGCTGTCACAACAGCAGGCCAGCGGAAAAAGGGCCCATCTATGGGGCTAAAACTGATAAGCAAGATAATAAATTATCAGACGGAAACAGCAACCCCCGCATTCTGATTGCAGTACTTCTGTGAAGTTATGTACATTAAAACCAAAGCGGTTTTTGTTGTACCCCGACTCTCCACACTCCCTTTATGCCGGAAAAAGACTCTCTGAACCAGACCCCCGAGCAGAACGCTCGCGACATTATCGACCGGCAGCTTACGGCGGCGGGATGGACTGTTCAGAAAAAGAGCGCAATCAACTGGCATGTTGCAGCAGGCATAGCGGTGACGCACTACCCGATGAAGGATGGGACTGAGGCCGACTATGTGTTGTTTGTCGATCGCAAACCCGTTGGAATCATTGAGGCAAAACGAGAGGAGGAGGGGCATCATCTCTCTGCTGTGGAAGATCAATCGTCGGGATATGCTGGCAGCAAGCTGAAGCATCTGAACAACAACCCGTTGCCGTTTGTTTACGAAAGCACCGGCGTCTTGACCCACTTTACCGACTACCGCGACCCCAAACCACGCTCACGACCGGTGTTTACCGTTCACCGACCGGAAACACTCCGCGAGTGGCTCGGCAGGGAGCTGAGCCTGAGAGCACGAATGCAGCAGATGGCGGAGCTGCATCCGCAGGGCTTACGGGAGTGCCAGACCATTGCCATCAACAACCTGGAGCAATCGTTCCGTGACGCACGCCCGAGGGCGCTCGTCCAGATGGCCACCGGTTCAGGCAAGACCTTCACGGCCATCACCTCCATCTACCGCCTGCTGAAACATGCAGATGCCAAACGGGTGCTCTTTCTGGTCGATACCCGCAACCTCGGCGAACAGGCCGAACAGGAGTTCCGGGCCTACACGCCCAATGACGACAACCGCAAGTTTACGGAGCTTTACAACGTACAGCGCCTCCAGTCGAGCAGCATTGCCAGCGACAGCCAGGTCTGCATCACCACCATCCAGCGCCTCTACTCCATCCTGAAAGGTGAGGAGCTTGACCCTTCGCTGGAGGAGGATAATCCGGCAGAAATAAGCTGGCTGCCAAAAGAGCCGGTACCGGTGGCCTACAATCCAAAAGTTCCTCCAGAATTTTTCGACTTCATCGTCATTGACGAGTGCCACCGCTCCATCTACAACCTCTGGCAGCAGGTGCTCGACTACTTCGATGCTTTCCTCATCGGCCTGACCGCAACGCCCGACAAACGCACCTTCGGCTTTTTCAACGAAAACATTGTCAGCGAATACAGCCACGAACAGGCCGTGGCCGACGGCGTCAATGTTGGCTATACCGTCTATCTTATCGAGACCGAGATAACAAAAAACGGGGCAGAGCTCAAAGCGAGGGAGTTTGTTGACAAGCGCGAAAAGCTCTCACGCCGAAAACGGTGGGAGCAGCTTGAAGAGGATGTCACCTATACGCCTACCCAGCTCGACCGCGACGTCGTCAATCCAAGCCAGATTCGTAACATCATCCGCACCTTTCGCGAGATACTGCCGTTGCTTTTCCCCGGACGAACCGAGGTGCCAAAAACGCTTGTTTTCGCCAAAACCGACAGCCATGCCGAGGATATCATCCGCATTATCCGCGAAGAGTTCAACGAAGGAAACGACTTCTGCAAAAAGATCACCTGCAAGGCGGATGAAGATCCCAAATCGCTGCTTGCCCGCTTCCGCAACGAATACAACCCGAGAATCGCCGTCACGGTTGACATGATCGCCACCGGCACCGACGTCAAGCCGCTCGAATGCCTGCTCTTCATGCGCGACGTCAAAAGCAGCAACTATTTTGAGCAGATGAAGGGGCGAGGCACGCGCACCCTTGGTTTTGACGACCTGAAAAAGGTGACCCCGTCAGTCACCTCCGCCAAAACGCACTTCGTCATTGTCGATGCCATCGGTGTCACCAGATCGCTGAAAACTGACAGCCGCCCCCTTGAGCGCAAGCCCACCGTCTCCCTGAAGGAGCTGCTTGAGGCCGTCACTTTCGGTGCCCAGGAGGAAGATCTCTTCATCTCCCTCGCCAGCCGCCTTGCCCGGCTCGACCGGCAGATCACCGAAGAGGAACGGGCAACGTTTATGGCCAAAACCGGTGGCAAAAGCATCAATCAGGTTGTCCGTGAGCTGCTCGAATCGTGGAATCCCGATGCAATAAGCCAGAAAGCACAGGAGATTAACGGCAGCACAATAGAGGAGGATGCCGATAACCTCTCAGTCGAAACAATACAGTTGCGGGAAGAGGCGCAGCAGATGCTCCTGCACGAAGCACGCTCCACCTTCAACGGCTCACTGAACGACTTCATCGACAACATTCGCCGCGTCCACGAGCAGATTATTGACACCATCAATCTCGACCAGGTCACCAAAAGCGAATGGGCCGAAGAAAGCGCCGACAAGGCAACCGGGCTGATCGGAGAATTCAAGGCATATCTTGAAAGCCACAAAGATGAAATCATTGCGCTCACCATCTTCTACAACCAGCCCTTTCAGCGCCGCACCGTCACCTACCGGATGATCCGCGAACTGCTCGACCGTCTCAAAGCCGACAAACCAGCCCTTGCCCCGATGCGCATCTGGCACGCTTTCGAGCAACTCGAAAAAGTAAACGGCACCAGCCCGAAAAACGAGCTCATCGCCCTCGTCTCACTCATCCGCCGCGTCACCGGCATCGACCCCGTCCTGACCATGTACGACAAAACCGTCGACACCAATTTCAAGGATTGGGTGTTCAGGCAGCACTCCGGTGCCGGGGAAAAGTTCACCGAAGAGCAGATGAATTGGCTCCGCATGATCAAGGAGCACATTGCCTCCAGCATTCATATCGAGCCTGATGACCTCGACCTCACCCCTTTCGACGCACATGGCGGCCGGGGCAAAATGTGGCAGCTTTTCGGGGAGCGGATGGGGGCGATTATTGATGAGTTGAATGAGGTGCTGACTGGATGAGTGATAGAAAGATAGTACTGTCCACCTTCATAGTCGTCTTAACTCCTGAAGCGTTGCAATATCTTTATCCAGGTCGGAGAGATCATAATCAGGTGCAATGCGCCGGAATGCCAGAAGTTGACGGAATTCCCACAATGACATATCGGCTAGTTCATGTGCCTTTCCGATTGAAAGACGCCGCTGTGCATACAAGCTGACAGCTAACTCTGTTCTCAAGTCATTTATTGTCAGGCGAGCCGAATCCAATATGTCTTGATGAATGTTCAGTGTATTCGGATTGCTCAACATATCAGGCATATCTGCTTCATTTTCTTGACTGGTCAATGGGAATAAAGCTTAAATCCGCAATCAATCCACAAAATATAAAATACGTGATTCTTCCTGAACCCAACGATTCTCCCGTTATTATGTGAGAACCGAATAACATCATATTTTTCAACATCTTCCGTAAGAAATGCTGGTCTTCTCTCTTTCATCAGCTCTACTGGAAGTTGTTCAACGCCAAGCTTTCTATGATCATTTTGACGAAAATCATGCCAGGTAAAATCTTTTCGTCTGTACAGTGCATCAGCAAAGTCACCCTTTTGCTTATGATCAAGGAGCGAAAAACAAAACTTTCCGGACTGAATATATTGAAGCGAGAATATGACTGGAAGGTTGACCTGATTACCAACTGGCGATGCGGAAATGCGATTTCCCTTATTCGCTAACCGGCGGTTGATCTCCCGGCTCATAGGGCATTAATTGAGTCGTGTCTTAAAGTATTGACGCATCTCGTCATGCAAGATGATTCCCGCATCAGCTTCGTGATTTTTCCACGGTATCTCCTCATGAGTCATATCGCGAAGTTTCCATGCGGCAAACTGCCCGAACACATAGTACACCTCATCAAGCAACCCCATCTGTTCCACAGTAAAAATTTGTGGAAAATCATCCTCACTTGGAGCAAAAATAGGATTCGCCTTGTTACTCTTATATTTCCGGTACACTTCAGGACATACCGGGCCATGAAGCCAAGCCTCAATGTCCTCATTGAAAAGAGGCTTGTCATAAATTGCCAGATGATACCCTTGAGCATAATAGAGCAGCTTCTGAAGCTTAAGATTTGATATGCCCTCATCTTCAGAGTCATTGCTGAGTGCTATAAAATACCGCGCAACATCAAAGGCTGTTACCTGTGCCATACACCTCTCCTTATTTACCATCAATCGCAACATTTTTAAACGTCTACAGAAACTTAACAAATTCTTTTGAATCTTCCTTGATACATTACTGATATTTTATCGCACGATGGTTTTCAGCATTTCGGTACTGAAGTAGACACTGGTAGACAAAAAATGGCTGATTTTTGCTTGGTAACCAGACCTGTTCATGCAGCGGAAAGTCGTCGCCTATCGACGTTAACTGATAAGAGATGTTCCGTTAATCCGAATTGTAATTCTGCGGGAGTGGCGTAACCTTTTAAGTGAAGAACCCATAGTTGACACTCAGCCATAGCCGTTCGACAAAGAGTATATCCAAAACAATGATGAGATGGTTATTGAAACGCAATAAGTGAGAAAAACTCTATATTTTGTAGGATCGCAAGCGACCGATGAAAATGAAAGATTGACAGGAAAATTACCGAAGAAACGCAACCCATGGAATTTGTCATGATTCCGTTTCTTGACAGCAATATGCTTAACGATTCAATAAAAATGGAGATGCCGCTATGGAAAATCTGAAGCAGGAGGCAATCCGGGTAATTTCAGCTTTACCGGAGAGTGCCACTATTGAGGAGATCATGTATGAGCTGTACGTCGTTGATAAAGTCAAAAAAGGCAGGGATGCTGTTCATCGTGGGGAGTCACAATCAACGGAGGAGTTGAAAAAAGAGATGCTGTCATGGTAAAGTGGTCAGAGCCTGCAAAAATTGATTTACGGCACATTCACGATTACATCGCAAAAAATTCGAAGTTTTATGCGGAGAAAGTTGCTCGTGAAATTGTTGCAAAGTCAGAGCAAGTAAGTGCGTTTCCTGAGGCGGGAAGAATTGTTCCTGAAATTGGAGAGCCCGCAATCAGAGAATTTTTTATCTATTCCTACAGGCTTATTTATGAAATCTTTCCCGACACTATTGTAATTCTTGCACTGATTCACGCCAAACGCAATTTCACCAAAGATGTGGTGAGTGAACAGCAACACACAAAAAATTAAGCCGCCCAACTCTTTTTATGCCACACAACGACTCTCTGAACCAGACTCCCGAGCAGAACGCTCGCGACATCATCGATCGGCAGCTTACGGCGGGATGGGCGGTTCAGAAAAAGAGCGCAATCAACTGGCATGTTTCAGCAGGCATAGCGGTGACACTCCTTCGACGAGCATGGCGGCCGGTGCAAAATGTGGCAGCTTTTCGGGGAGCGGATGGTGGCAATTTTGATGAACTTAACGAGGTACTAACGGGATGAGTGAACAAAAGATTTTACCTGTACAGGAACCATCTGAACATTGGGGCGGCCCTTGGACGGAGAAAAAGCTTAATGCCTTCAGCAAGTATGTTAATGCATACCTGACCATTTTAAAGGCTTATCCTCATTGGCAAACCATTTACTTTGATGGATTTGCTGGTAGCGGATCAAGAAAAGATCCAAAAACATCTTTATACAATCAACTTCAGATAACCCTTGAAGAAGAGGAAGGTTACAAAGGCGCGGCTGAAAGGGTTGTCCGACTTGAAAAAAGCTTTGATTACTATTATTTCGTTGACAATCAAGACAGCATTGAAAAGTTGCGGGCCAAATTAACGTCATTACCTGAAGCCGAAGGAAAGAAACTCTTGTTCATGGATGGCGATTGTAATTTGGAGCTAAAAAAATTAGCCACTACCATGAGAACCAATAAATATGCAGCATTGGTCTTGCTTGATCCTTTCGGCATGCAGATTAACTGGAATGCTATTGCTGACCTGAAAGATACCCGCTCGGATATCTGGATTCTCCTCCCAACCGGAGTTATTGTGAATCGGTTACTTGACAAAGCGGGCGAGCTTAAGAGCATCGAACTGCTTGAATCGTTCTTCGGCTTATCTGAAGAAATAATCCGGAATGAGTTTTATAAAAAAGAACAACAGTTAACTTTGTTCGGAGAAAACGAGATTATAAAAAAAATCAGCAATCCGATTCACCATATTGCCAGCCTCTATATCCGACAGTTAAAAACTATATGGCCTCACGTCACTGATGAACCACTGATTCTGCATAACAGCCGGAATACTCCGATTTATCATTTTATTTTTGCCTCAAATAAGCCCGTTGCTGGAAAAATCGCAAAGGACATCATTAAAAGAATGTAACAATGGCACAATCGCACATAGAATGGACGGAAATGACCTGGAACCCGGTAACGGGATGTGACAAGGTTTCTGACGGGTGCAGGTTCTGCTACGCAGAGGCATTCGCAAAGCGTCTGCAAGCAATGGGAGTTGAGAAGTATCGCAACGGTTTTGAGCTTACCTTGCATCCAGAAACACTTCAGGAGCCATCCAGATGGAAAAAGCCGCGAGTTGTTTTTGTTAACTCAATGGGAGACCTGTTTCACAAGGATATTCCACTCGACTATATCCAGCAAGTCTTCAAGGTGATGCAGCAGAATCCGCATCACGTTTTTCAGGTACTGACCAAGCGGGCTGATGTTTTAAAATATTACGACAGTGAAGGATGGCTGGATTGGTCGCATAATATTTGGATGGGTGTATCGGTGGAAAATCAACATGCTATGCCGCGAATTGACAGGCTTCGGGAAACCGGTGCACGAGTAAAATTTTTATCTTGTGAGCCTCTGCTTGGGTCATTGCTGGAGTTAAACCTGCAAGGGATAGATTGGGTTATTGTCGGTGGAGAAAGTGGAAGAAATGCTCGACCGATGAAGTCTGAGTGGGTGCAGGAGATTCGTGAACAATGCCTTGCCGCCAATGTACCGTTTTTCTTCAAGCAATGGGGCGGATTCAACAAAAAGAAAGCTGGGCGTACACTCGACGGGCTTCTATGGGATCAGAAACCGGTAATGCCTGAATTTTTCGTCGGTTAATCAAGTGGTAATTCGTAATAGCAAATGAGTGTATATAGATCGGATTGGAAGGTTGAGCTGCTTGGGGCTTTTGCCCTGCATGAAAAAGGGACGAAACCAAAACGATCACAAAAAAACGCAGATGATGTTTTTACTTACCCATACGTGGACATTCAGGCTTTTGAAAAAGGTATTGTAAAGGAATACACTGACGGACACAAGTGTGTACTGTGTGAAGAGAATGATTTTCTCATGGTTTGGGATGGTTCCCGTTCAGGGTATGTTGGCAAAGCAATAAAAGGTGCTTTGGGTAGTACACTGATGAAAATTTCGTTTCCGGGAATTGAGACTGATTACGCTTACTATTTTTTGCAATCGAAATACCTTGAAATCAATACAAGGGCAAAAGGGACTGGAACGCCTCATGTTGACCCTGGAATACTATGGAATTATCAATTTGCTATCCCCCCACTCCCCGAACAACGAGCCATTGTTGCAAAACTGGAGCAGCTTTTCAGTGAACTTGATAACGGGATTGCCTGTCTGAAAAAGGCGCAGGAGCAACTCAAGGTCTATCGTCAAACCGTTCTGAAACAAGCGTTTGAAGGTGAACTCACCAAAGCATGGCGTGAACAGCAAACCCGCCTCCCGTCAGCGCAGGAGCTGCTTGAAACCATCAAATCCGATCGGGAGCAAGCTGCAAAACTTCATGGTAAAAAACTCAAACCGGTTATTCCATTTACGCAGGCTGAGCTGAATGTATTGCCTGAACTGCCAAAAGAATGGAAATGGGTCAGAATCAGTGATATTGCTCAGAAAATCCAGATTGGGCCATTTGGGAGCCAATTACATTCTGAGGATTACACTGAAAATGGTATCCCTCTGATAAATCCAAAGCATATCAAAGACCAAAAGCTCTTTCCAAAAGTTAGAATCTCGATAGATAAAGCGAATTCTCTGCCTCAATATTTCCTTGAAGAAAATGATATTATTGTTGGCAGAAGAGGCGAAATGGGAAGAACTGCGCCTGTTTTAAAAATACATAACGGCTGGTTTTGTGGAACTGGCAGCCTGTATATCCGATTAGGACAATCCTTTATTTCTAAATTATATAGCCTGATTTTGAGTGAAAGACGTATTGTGGATTATCTCGAAAAAAAGAGTCGCGGAACGACAATGGCTAATCTGAATTCCCAGATTATTAATGCGTTGCCAATACAGCTCATCTCCCCACAAGAACAATCCCAAATCATCCAGGAAATCGAAACGCGCCTATCGGTTTGCGATAACATCGAATCAACCATCCGTGAATCACTTGAAAAAGCGGAAGCACTACGGCAACGTATTCTGAAAAAAGCTTTTGAAGGAAAACTGCTCAGCAAGGAAGAGCTTCAGATAACCCGCAACGCCCCGGACTGGGAGCCTGCTGAAAAGCTGCTTGAGCGCATCAGGGCTGAAAAGCGAACAGCAAGGAACAAGCATTAAATTGTTGTACTTATGACCAATACCCCGTCAGCCATTATCTCGAAAGTCTGGTCGTTCTGCCATGTGCTGCGCGACAGTGGCGTAAGCTATGGCGATTATCTCGAACAGTTGACCTTTCTCATCTTTCTGAAAATGGCCGACGAGTACAGCAAGCCGCCCTACAGCCGCACCATCGATATCCCGCAGGAGTACACCTGGCCGAAGCTCACGGCGAAGCGGGGAGCAGAGCTTGAAGTGCTCTACGCCAGCTTGCTCCGCGATCTTGGCAAAAAGCCGGGGATGCTGGGACAGATATTCCTGAAAGCGCAGAACAAGATTGCCGATCCGGCCATGCTCTACAAGGTGGTTGACATGATCGACAAGGAGAGCTGGGTGATGATGGGCGCTGATGTCAAGGGCGAAATTTACGAAGGGCTGCTTGAAAAGAATGCCGAAGATACCAAAAGCGGAGCCGGTCAGTATTTCACGCCCCGCGCCCTGATTGAGGTGATGGTGGAGTGCATCCGCCCGGAGCCCATGAAAACGATTGTTGATCCGGCATGTGGCACCGGTGGATTTTTCCTGAAAGCGTACGATTTTATCACTAACCGGTACAGCCTTGACCGGAGCGACAAGGAGTTTCTGAAGCATCGCACTTTCGGCGGCAACGAAATTGTGCCCGGCACGCGCAGGCTCTGCCTGATGAACATGTTCCTGCATAACATCGGCGAACTTGACGGCATTGCCGCTGTCTCATCCGCTGATGCGCTGCTTTCGGATGGTGGCGTCCGGTACGATTACGTGCTCACCAATCCCCCTTTCGGCAAAAAGAGCAGTATGACCTTCACCAACGACGACGAAGAGCAGGAGAAAGAGAGCCTTGTTTACAACCGGCAGGATTTCTGGGCTATAACCTCCAACAAGCAACTCAACTTTTTGCAGCACATCCACACCATCCTGAAGGTTCACGGCCAGGCTGCGGTGGTGCTTCCCGACAACGTGCTCTTTGAAGGCGGTGCCGGAGAGCTTGTCCGGAAAAAGCTGCTCGACACAACCGAACTGCACACCATTCTGAGACTGCCAACCGGTATTTTTTACGCACAGGGCGTGAAAGCCAACGTTCTCTTTTTCGATGTCATGCCCGCCCATAAAGATCCCTGGACACGCGAAGTCTGGTTCTACGACTACCGCACCAACGTGCACCACACCCTGAAAAAGAGCCCGCTGAAGGCATCAGACCTGCATGAGTTTGTCGAATGCTTCAACCCTGAAAACCGCCATAAACGCAAGGAGAGCTTCACGCCCGAAACCCCCGAAGGTCGCTGGCGGAAGTACACCTACGAAGAGATTGTTGCCCGCGATAAAACCAACCTCGACATCTTCTGGCTCAAAGATAAAAGCCTTGCTGACCTTGATAATCTGCCCGATCCGGATCTACTGGCCGGGGAGATCATCGAGAACCTCGAAGCCGGGCTGGCAAGCTTTCAGGAGATTCTGGGGGTACTGGGAAGGGGGTGAAACGTTGGAGTGATAGGAATTATTTGAGGAAAATTAACTACCTCGCTGCAGAGTTACGGGGTAGACGTTCATGTTTACGATTTTATTCCTGAAGCAAAGCTTTGAGGAATATGTCCTATAGCTATTCAACCCTGAGAGATTATAAATATTGCATCGCTTTTTGCCTTTTCGCCAAATACACTTCTGATGCACATTTTTATATTTTTTTATCTATTTTAAATAAGGCTATACTTGCAGTCATTACATAACTGACTATTGATTAATATGTTATAAAATTGAGGTGTCATGATGAAAATCTTTCGGCTATTGATAATGGCTTCTTTGGGTTATCTGATGATTGGCTGTGCATCCATGACCGGCACGATTCAGGGAAATCAACCCGTTGACAAGAGTAAAGGAGTCTTGTTGGCAGGCTTAACTGCTGATGATAAAGGTTATGTAAACGACGCATGGTATTATTACAGGAAAAAAGACAGTCAGGAGGAGCTGCGCCTTGATGCCTTGGGAACAAACCTCTTTGGTAAACCAGATGATTACCCGGAGGACAAGTCGAAAGATGGTCGTCTGGTGGCCATTCCCCTTGACGCCGGGGAGTATGAGCTTTTTTCTTGGACACTGTACATTAATCAAGCTGGTGGATATGGATACATAAAACCTAAAAATTCCCCTCCGCCACTCTCATTTTCCATCTCTCCAGGCAAGATTACTTACCTTGGGAATCTTCATATTAATACCTTCACTGGCAAGAATTTTTTCGGCATATCAATTCCCGCCGGAGCAGAACCTGATATAAGGGATAATCAAAGTGTTGACATGCCATTATTGAAAGTTAAGTACCCAAATTTGAATGATTGGCCTGTTCAAGTAAGTGTTCCAGATGCGAGCGCATGGAAAATGTTGAAGTAATGGAATACACTTTTGAATCGGGCGGCACCGGGATTCCTGAAAATACTCCGATCTTAAAGATGGCCGTTTCCGGTATTCTGGTGTGATCCTGATAACCCTGATGGCATTGTTCGAGCGAATTCCATTCAAAACTTCCCGCTTGAAACAAGGGCTGCATGGATAGTTTGGAGCGGCAACAGGAGCGAAAACGGCGCATCCAGCATCGGAATAGTGCCATAGCTTGCGTACCATTGCGCCAATCGAGCATTCTTTGCCTCAATCAGAAGAGCGACGCCTCCGGCCTGTGCTGCCACAAGAAGAGAGCGACGGCCAGCAGCAAGCAATAATTGCCCGCCTAACCCCAGACCCTGAACGGAGCGATCAACAGCCAAACGGGCAAGTCTGAAGACCGGCACCTCATGGCGAGCCAATCCTCGCTTGACAAGTTCCGGAGTATTATCGTAAGCAACTGATGCTGGAGAAATGCTGTAATAGCCAAGAATCTTTTTTTCGTCAAGATCATCAATAGCGAGAAAAGTTTTCGCGCCACCTTTTTGGTGACTTTTTCGGGCATGATGCAACAAAAACTCATTGAGAGCATCATCACCGCAATCAAATGCTGTCCGATCATGGTGTTTGGCAATCGGCTCTTCGTGCCAGGCGGGAAGTAACATCAGAGCTTCGGTAGTGCAAATGCTGCCGCCATGAGTTTTTCGTTTGGAGCAGGTGGCTCTTCCAGCAGATTCAGGAGATGCGCACGATCCCTTTCTGTCAACACTATTCGCTCATTCTGCTCGATCACCTTTCGAGCCTCAGCAACAACAGTTCTGGTAACGAACTCGGTCAAATCCGTATGCTGCATAGCCGCTGCTCGCACAAGAAGAGACTTTTCTTCTGAAGCAATGCGCAACGAGAGTCGTGAGTTACTTTCTACTGGAATTTGTGGCATGGCCATCTCCTTTGTACGTATTGAAATTGTACGTTAAGTTACAGAATTATTCAACGTGTGCAAAAATTGCCTGGCCGTTCAGCCGAAAATCTTGTTTATTCTTCGCTAAACCCAAGAAAAGATTGTTGCTTGCGAAAAAGCCTTTTTTTAAATAATTTTTTTATCTTAAAAAAAGAATTCTGATATCGAAGAATGATACTAATCTGTGCATAAAAAGCAGCAAAAAATTATACATCAGATCTTTGAAGATCCCGTCCGCTCTGATGTGAAGTGGAACGATATTGAAAAACTGTTGCTTGGATTGGGAGCAGAAATTTCAGAAGGAAAAGGTTCAAGGGTGCGGATTTTTCTGAACGGGGTACGTGCCGTCTTTCACAGGCCGCATCCTGAAAAAGAGTGCGATAAAGGTGCTCTTAAATCGATGAGACGTTTTTTACAAGAAGCAGGAATGGACTACCATGCTGAACTATAAAGGTTATACCGGGCATATTGAATTTGATGATGAAGCGGGACTGTTTCATGGAGAAGTTCTTGACACAAAAGATGTTGTTACTTTCCAGGGACGGAGTGTTGATGAAATCGTGCAAGCCTTCAGGGACTCTGTCGATGATTATCTTGACTTTTGTGCAGAGCGGGGAGAAAAACCGGATAAGCCATTTTCCGGCAAATTTGTGCTGCGAATGAACCCGGAACTACACCACGCCATTCATCTCAAGGCCGTCAAAGCGGGGAAAAGCCTGAACAAATGGGTCAATGATACGCTTCAATCGGCCTGAAAGGGTATGCATCTATCCGGCATCCTGCAGCTCCATGCCCTGATTCAGGATATCAAGGTACCTGCTATAACTGAACAGGCTGTTTCGCTTCATGTTGGCCAGCTCATTCACTATTCCCAGACGTTTAAGATGCTCAAGTGCCTTGTTGACCGTTGCATCGCTTATCCCTGTCTTCTCCTCAAGCAATCCGGTCGTAACAATCGGACGCTCTGTCAACACCTGATGTACCTGCAGGACGGATGCTGACGGTTGGCCAAGTTCCATGATTTTCAGACGATCTTCGTTGGAGAGATCAAGCAGTTGCTGCGCCGTCTCTACCCCCTGGGTTGCTGTGGTAATAACAGCGTCAGCAAAGAACTCAAGCCATGCCTCCCAGTCGCCATTCTGGTAAACATTATTCAGCAATTCGAAATAAGAGTGGCGATGTGTCTTGAAATAGAGGCTCAGATAGAGCATCGGCTTCTGCAGTACCCTCTCTGAGCAAAGAAGAAACAACACCAGAAGACGTCCAAGATGTCCATTCCCGTAAAGAAATGGATGGATAGTCTCGAACTGCACATACACCAGCGCTGCCTTAAGCAGAATTGGGGTGGGCTCGGGCTGATCGTGTAAAAAAAGTTCGAGTTTGCCCAGGCACTCTATAACCTTGTCAGGCGGAGGCGGCAGGTAAACAGCATTTCCCGATCGCGTTCCGCCAATCCAGTTCTGGCTTTTCCGAAATTCCCCCGGTGTCAGTTGCCCCCGTCCGCCTGTCAAGAGAACTGCATGAACCTCTTTTATCAAGCGCAAAGAAGGCAAACAACCCTCATTCAGAAGTTTCAAGCCATGGGAAAGCGCTGAAACATAGCGACTTACCTCCTGAACGTCATGCAGGGGCACTTGTGGCTCCTGGTCAAGCTCAAGGAGCAGCAGATCAGAAAGCGAAGACTCTGTTCCCTCAATCATGGAGGAAAGAAGAGCCTCCTTGCGGATATACATATACAGAAAAAGAGAGGTATCGGGCAAAAGCATCGAGACCGAGTCCAAACGGCCAAGAGCAAGCAGCGCCCTGTCGAATTTGCTGAGGAGTTCTGATGTCCAGTCGATTGGTGGATCCGGAGGCAGTGAAGCAGGAACAAATGCCATCATACTCTCACCAACTGTCGATACCCTGGTATAATAACCCTGAAGTTCTCGTTTCATGTTTTCAATGGTAAATTAAAATATGAAGATCGAGTACTTACAAAAATACCACATCATAAAATAAGAGACAAGTTCAAAAAAGCATCAACAGCAAACATGGCCCCCGAAAGATGACTTTCTCGAACTTTTCATCCTGTTTCAGGCAACCCTCTTTCAAGAATAAAAAATACAGCGTAACTTCTGTGGTGGCCATGTTTTTCAAAACGCATACCATTTGCCCCATGATTACCAACGCAACGCTTGCCTTTCTGTGTGACCTGAAAGCCAATAATGACCGACTCTGGTTCGGGGAGCATAAAGCAGAGTACCAGCAGGCATACGGCGAGATGTTTGAGACGGTACTTCAGCTTCTTGCGGCAATTACCGCGTTCGACGGAGATATTGCAACCTCTCATCTTGATCCGAAAAGCTGCATCATGCGGATCAACCGCGATATCCGTTTTTCAAAGGAGAAGTCGCCCTACAAGACAAATTTCTTTGCTTTTATCAACAAGGGAGGCAGAAAAAGCCCCTGGGGCGGCTATTATCTTCATCTTGAACCGGGAGGATCGTTTGCGGGTGGAGGAATCTACATGCCCGAACCTGTCGTTCTGGAGCAGACAAGGCGGGAAATTGATGCTCATTTCGATGAGTGGCAATCGATTATTGCGGAGAAAGGGTTTGTTCGCCATTTTCCGGAGGGCATCTTGCCTTCAGGGAAATTGAAAAGGCCGCCGAAAGGGTATGATAGTTCCAATCCTGCGTCAGAGTATCTCAAGTTCAAAGGATACTACACCCAGCGATTTTTTGCGGATCATGAAGTTACGGACCCTGGATTTGTGGCAGAGTTGGCTGAAGTTTTCCGGGCGGTTAACCCGCTTGTTCACTTTTTGAACAGGGCTTTATTGCTTATGTGATGAAGAGTGTGGGATACTCTTTTGCCATCTGGATGATAATCTCCTCTTCAGGCGATAAAATGCGAGCACTGCTTTTATGAGAATCACTGCCTGTGGATGCTGTGTTCAGCTTTTTACATCCGGAATAGTTAAAACGGGCTGACTCTTTCAGGAAATGAACCCACTGGAAGGTGGCCGAGAACCACGCTAAAATTGAGATTGCCATAAGTGACAAGAGCGTTTACAAGAGTGGGAAAACATGACATCAGGAATAACCTGATAATAAAATCAACAAAAGAATGCGCATTGTAAATCCCTTATTAACGGCATATTGCATCCCGCAAATGCGGTATATCTCTTTGATGTGTGATTGATAACAGTATTCGTGAGGAAAAAATATCTTATAAAATTGTTTTGCTCTGCTTAAGTTGCAACCCTGAATTGTTCACAATACCGGTGTGATTCACTCATGATTACTGACTACGAATGGCCTCTTTGGAGACAATCAAGGCGAATCTGCGGCATTGACGAGGCTGGCCGGGGTCCTCTTGCCGGGCCTGTGGTTGCCGCAGCAGTTGTTTTTCCGCGCTGGTTCCGGCCTGACGATACTGTTCTGGAACTTCTGAATGATTCCAAGCAGCTTTCAGCGGGAGAGAGGAACAGGCTCGCTCCTGCCATCAAAAAAGCCGCTGCGTTCTGGACGATCGCTGCAGTTGACCACGACATTATTGACCGAATCAACATTCTTCAGGCGACCATGCTTGCCATGAATAACGCCGTCATGTCTTTACCAAAAATACCTGAACTGCTGCTTGTGGATGGAAACCGGTTCAGAACTGACCTTCCCATTCCTTATGAAACCATTGTGAAGGGTGATTCCAAGGTCTTTTCAATTGCGGCAGCATCCGTGCTGGCCAAAACGCACAGGGATGAGGTGATGGTCGCGTATGGAGCGCAATACCCGCACTACGGTTTTGAACGCCATGCTGGCTATGCCACCAAGGCTCACGTTGAGGCGATCAGGCTGCACGGACGATGCCCGATTCACCGTTTAAGCTTCAAGCTTCGACAACTGGGCGAAAAGCCATGAAGGTTGCCTACGATCCGCACCTGCTCGGACCGGAGGGGGAGCAGATTGCTGCCGACTATCTGGCCAGGGAGGGATATCGGATCATGGAGCGCAATTACCGCTTTCATCGGAATGAAATTGATATCATCGCCCTGCAGAAGCAAACCCTCTGCTTTGTTGAGGTGAAAACCAGATTCTCTTCTGCTCATGGGCATCCTGCCGAAGCGGTAACACCACAAAAACAGCGGGAAATCATCAAGGCCGCTCGTGCGTACCTTACCTTATTCGGCAAAATCGATACTGACTGCCGTTTCGATGTCGTGGCGATTCTGGTGCAGGGAATGGAGGAAAACAGGATAAACTCCTTTACGGTCGAACATTTTCAGGACGCCTTCTGGGCCTCCTCCTGAGTGACATAAGGCAAGCATAATAACGGCATTTTTATTATCTTGTATATCAAGTTTCATCTCACAAGTTATAGTTGATCATTATGCAGGAAGACGATATCCTTACCCCTTTGACCCCTTCAATAGAAACAAGTTACGGCGCAACCAATATCCAGGTTCTTGACGGCATTGAACATGTCCGTATGCGTCCTGCTATGTATATTGGCGATATTCACAGCAGGGGGCTTCACCATCTGGTCTACGAAATTGTCGATAACTCTATCGATGAAACCCTCGGCGGCTTCAACGATTATATTTTTGTTTCACTGAATCCTGACGGCTCTGTGACGGTTATCGACCACGGTCGAGGCATTCCAGTTGATATTCACCCGGAAAAGCAGAAATCGGCGCTGGAACTGGTCATGACGGTTATCGGAGCCGGCGGCAAGTTCGACAAGGGAGCCTACAAGGTTTCCGGTGGTCTGCACGGTGTTGGCGCATCGGTGGTCAATGCACTTTCGGAGTGGTGCGAAGTTGAGGTGTACCGCGATGGCCAGGTCTATTTTCAACGCTTTGAACGCGGAATCCCCCAGGGTGATGTGAAGGCAATCGGCCCATCAGACCAGCGCGGCACGAAGACTACCTTCATGCCCGACCATCTTATCTTCAAGACAACCGAGTTCCGCAAGGATATTATTGTCGATCGCATGAGGGAGCTGGCCTTCCTCAATAAAGAGCTGCGCATTATTGTTCAGGATACTGACGGCTTTCAGGAGGTGTTTCACTACGAAGGAGGCATCAAGGAATTTGTCCTCTTTACTGATCAGAACCGCATCAACCTGCTCAAAGAGCCGATCTATCTCTACGGCGAACGGGACACCACCATTGTTGAAATCGCGCTCCAGTACAATGATTCCTATCAGGAGAACGTCTTCAGCTATGTCAACAACATTAATACCCATGAGGGCGGCACACACGTTACCGGATTCCGTAAGGCGCTGACCAGAACGCTCAATGCCTACGCGCAGAAGAATGATCTGCTGAAAAACCTGAAACTTGCACTTACCGGTGATGATTTCAAGGAGGGTTTAACTGCCGTTATCTCCGTCAAGGTTGCTGAACCGCAGTTTGAGGGACAGACCAAGACAAAGCTTGGCAACTCGGAGACTCAGAGCATTGTCGAGACGGTTGTCAATGAGCAGCTCTCGGAGTTTGCCGAAAGCAATCCGAATGTGCTCAAGATGATTATTGAAAAGGTGAAGGGCGCCGCCATGTCGAGAGAGGCTGCACGGAAAGCCAAGGAGCTTACCCGAAGGAAATCGGTGCTTGAGAGTTCGGGACTACCGGGCAAACTGGCTGACTGCTCTATCAATGACCCGGAACATTGTGAATTGTATATTGTTGAGGGTGATTCGGCAGGCGGCAGCGCCAAGCAGGGTCGTGACAGAAGCTTCCAGGCCATTCTGCCGCTGAAAGGGAAAATTCTCAATGTTGAAAAGGCCCGACTGCACAAGATGCTTGAGAATGAGGAGAT
This sequence comes from uncultured Chlorobiaceae bacterium, assembly GCA_903836465.1. Classification (GTDB taxonomy): domain Bacteria; phylum Bacteroidota; class Chlorobiia; order Chlorobiales; family Chlorobiaceae; genus Chlorobium. Next base: position 84,267 of record CAILRB010000017.1, on the reverse strand, counting down.
CAAAACTATTATTCTTGCGCTTGGCACCAGCTTTGGTGAGGATGAATTTTCCGTTGAAAAACTGCGCTATGGCAAAATTATCATCATGACTGATGCTGATGTTGACGGCGCACATATCAGAACGCTGCTGCTGACCTTTTTCTTCCGCCACATGCGTGCGCTGATTGAGGCTGGCAGGGTTTTTATTGCCCAGCCGCCCCTCTACCTTGTCAAATCAGGCAAAGATCAGCAGTATGCCTGGGATGACGATGAGCGCAACAGTATTTCTGATGGTATGAAAAAGATGCAGAAGGGGAAGGCGAACATCCACATCCAGCGCTACAAGGGTCTTGGAGAGATGAATCCTGAACAGCTCTGGAGCACCACAATGGATCCTGCTCACCGCTCACTTTTGCTGGTCAATGTGGAAAATGCCATGGAAGCTGATCAGGTATTCTCCACACTTATGGGCGACAAGGTTGAGCCACGGAGAGACTTTATCGAGAAAAATGCACGCTACGTCCGCCGCTTAGATGTCTGAGATGCGAACATAAACTTCTTTGTGGAGCTGCTGCACCCATTGATTGAAGTGCTGGCGGCTTTTGTAGTCCAGCGCCATCTCCTCAAGAGCTGGATAGTCCTTTTCGGGATCCAGAGGGTGTGCCGCTATCCTCTCATTCAACCGGAATATTCCGTAAAATGGCTCTCTTTGCGGCGGATTGATTTGCTGCGGTTCACTGATATCGCCAATCTTTTTCAGTGAAGCTATTATCTGCTGCAATTGAGGAAACAATTTTGCAGGCGAAAACGTCTGCCTGGATGAGCCTGAGATGAGAATCGTACCACCGATCGGTGCAGTTGCGGGATCATCGGAATATTTTTTAGCCATCTCCGCAAAATTCCCCTTACCGCTCAACAGATCCGCATGCAATGAATTGAGCTGCTGCATAGCATCAGAAAAATCTCCTTTCGAACGGTCAAGCCCTATGAGAATATGCCTGACGTGAATAGCATTATCCTCCTTGCTGAGCAACTGAATAAGATGAAATCCATATCGCGTTTCAACAATATCAGATAAACCCCCTTCCTTAAGAGCATAAGCCGCAGTCTCAAAGCTCTGAATAAGCTGACCTTTCCTGACAAAACCAAGATCTCCTCCTGATTTAGCAGAACCCGGATCTTGTGAATACTGCATTGCCAGAGAAGCAAAATCTGCACCCGCAAGAAGCTGTTTGCGAATCTCCTGTATTGTTGCAAGCGATTGCGCCCTGCTTTCCGCTGCAACTCCACGATATTTGATGATTTGCGATACGGAGACCTCTTCTGGAATCTCCTGGAGCTGACCACGGTTTGTATTATAGAATTCCATCGCCTCATCATAAGTGACGGTTATTCCTGCAGATTTTTTCTTCCGAAGCGTGTCGATCAACTGCTGATTGCGCAACTCCTCACGAATACTCTCGCGAATACCTGCAGATGACTTGCCGATACGACTCTCCATCTCAGCTTTCGACGGGAAACTTGAGCTTATCTGCTTAAAGCGGTCATTGACCATGGTGTCAAGCGAATTAAGGTCAATAGCGACACTATCGATTTTGGCTTTGGCAAGAATGATCTTCTGATCAATCAGCCCATCAAGTATTGAGCGGGACAACCCTTTATCTTTAGCCAGTTCGGGATACTGGAGGCGCGCCATGAGTGCACGGTTATCGATGTCTGATTTAAAAATAACTTCATTTCCGACAACGGCTACGACCCGGTCAGCAATTTCTGCAAGAGCTGAACCCTGCAACGATGATAATCCGGCTATAAGCAGCAATAGAGCGTTCCTCAATACTTTTTTCATGCACCGACTCCTGACTGATGAATATTTTTTAAGTTCTCCGGCCGCAAAGGGCTCAATGGTACAGATTGCATCACTCTCAACATCATGACAAAGGCTCTCAGGAAATCTTGCTTCCTCTCAGATGAACAGCACTTTTGGTAAGCCTGAGCCAGTCGTACACCAATGGTGCCGCGACAAAGATTGATGAATAGGTGCCTATCATAATCCCGGTAAAGACGGCAAAAGCAAAACCTCTGATGGCTGGTCCGGCAAAGATAAAAAGCACAAAAACCGAGAGAAGCACTGTTCCGGACGTTATAATCGTGCGGCTGAGCGTCTGGTTCATACTTTCATTGAAAATCCTTTCATATTCAGAGGGTTTCTGCCCCCGTATTCTCTCCCGGATACGATCGTAGACGACCACGGTATCGGTAATGGAATAACCGGCAATCGTAAGAAACGCAGCTATAATGCTCTGATCCATTTCAAGCGGCATGAAGGTAAAGATCCCTCCAAGAATGCTGAAGAGCCCCAGCACCGTCAGGATATCATGAAAAATCGCAATCACGCCTGCCGTTGCAAATTTGATTTCAAACCTGAACCCTACATAAAGAAGGATTGCAAAGAGAGATGCAAAAAGCGCCTTTACCGCCGACCATTTCAAATCGGAGGCAATACTCGGACCTACGGCATCAATACGAACAATTTCATGATGGTTCCCCTTGATACGGTCGTTGAGGGCGTTGGATACCAAGGATTTCAGTTGCCCGCTATCTCCCTGGAAGACGGTGCTGAAGAGGAATGAGCGATCCATGCCATACTGCTTCAGAGTTCCTGAAACACCTGCCGCATCAAGAACCGAACGAATCTGCCCGACATCAATGTTTTTGTCGAACCGTATCACCACCTCGGAACCACCCCTGAAATCAATCCCGTAGTTCAGCCCTTTAACGACGAGCGAAACCATGCCCGCAAGCAGCAGCATGATAGAAAAACCGTACGCAATTTTACGATACCGGATAAAGTTAAAGTTGGTCTTCTGAAATATCCTCATGAGTTGAAACGTCTTGAAATATTAACCGAAACTTTTATCTGACATAAGGTTTTTGGCAAGCAGCAGATGGAAGATCTCTCTGGTCACCACGATTGCTGTAAACAGGCTCGCCGAGGTGCCAATCATCAGGGTAACAGCAAACCCCTGAATTGGGCCGATCCCATAGGTATAGAGCAGGAAGGCTGCAGACAGGGTCGTCACATGTGAATCAAGAATCGAAGAAAACGCCCGGTCATAACCCTGCGTGACGGCTGAGACAACACTCTTGCCTTCAGCAAGCTCTTCTCGTATCCTCTCATAGATCAAGACGTTGGCATCGACCGCCATACCAATGGTCAGCACAATGCCGGCAATGCCTGGCAATGAAAGAGAGGCGTTGAATCCTGCAAGTACTGAAAGCACTATAAGAATGTTAAGTACCAGGGCTATATCGGCCGCTATACCTGCTTTCTTGTAGTAGACAAGCATAAAGATCGACACGGCACAGAAGGCCCATGCAAGAGACTGCATACCTGCACGGATGTAATCAGCGCCAAGTGATGGTCCGACGCTTCGTTCTTCAGTAATCCTGACAGGAGCGGGAAGCGCACCTGCTTTAAGCACAATTTCAAGATCCTTTGCCTCCTCAAGACTTTCAATTCCGTTGATCACCGAATTGCCATTGGGAATCTTGGACTGTACGACAGGAGCGCTGTAAACCGCACCATCAAGAACAATTGCAATACGTTTGCCGATATTGGCTCCGGTAATACGGGCCCATTTCGAGGTTCCTTCAGAGTTCATCGACATCAATACCTCTGGCTGAACACCCTGAGATCCAAAAGTAGCCTTGGCCTCTGTAATAACACCACCAGTCAACTCTGGAGCCTTTTTGACAAGATAGATGGAATAGAGCTTTTCCCCGGTTTTACCGACATCCGGTTTAGCAGCCAGAAGCAGTTCTGTATCAGGGGGCAAAAGTGCCTGTATGTCACTGCGATGCAACAACGCGCTGACAAACTCCTTGGTATGCTCTGAAGTATAGGCTGTTCCGTTCTGAAATACACCGATTACATCATAAAGCGGTTTAGTAGAAGCCGACTTGCTGTCTGGCTGCGTTGGCGTGCTACCCGATTGCGGAAGAGGAGCATGAACGGCGGCTGACGAATCGGGAACTGTTGCCCCGTGTGCGGCTGCACCGTTGTCGACAAGATAGGTGTTGATCCTGTCAAGCGTCCTGACCATCATTTCCGGTTCTCGCAAAAGCCTGAATTCAAGCTTGGCGGTCCCTTTCAGCAGGTTTCTCACTCTGTTTTCGTCTGAAACGCCAGGAAGCTCAATAATGATTTTTCTGCTGCCCTGTGTGGTAATAACCGGTTCAGCAACACCATACTGGTCAATACGATTGCGGATAATCTCTTTGGCGCGACTTAACGCCTCATCTGATTCCTTTTCCAGCTTTCCTACAATTTCCTGATCGCTGTTGCGGATATCATAAAAATAGCGGCTAAGGCGAATATTTTCATTTTTAAACTCAGCAACCAGAAGATCGATAACCCGTGCATCCGTTTGGGTTGACTTTGCCCTGACGGCCTGCATAATGGCGGCAAACTTCGCATCTTTATTCCATGCTTTCTGTTCAAACAGATCTACCTGATCAACCTCCATAACGAGATGCATCCCGCCTTTTAAATCCAGACCAAGTTTCAGACTTTTTTTCCGGGCGTCCTCGATATCCTCACGGTGACTAAGCGCATATTTCAAACTGTCCTGAGCAGACCCAAAACTATTGAGCTGTTTCGAAAGAGAGTAGTCCCTCCAGGTAGGCCATAAAGACCAAGCCGCCACAAAAGTGACTACCGCAATCAGAAGAAGGTTTAAACGTTTATTTTTCATGGATAGACATAGCGTTGCTCTCGGAAAAAATAATTCAGCCAATATATAAAATGGGGTAGTGATTAACTAACAATCAGAGGTTCACTCAAGAGCCCTTATCTTCAACTTGCTTAAAGAGAACTTTCGCCAGTATTTCATTTTATCAGACGATATCCGAAACTGTTTTCTGTCACCGGTTATGATACTCAACTTTTTCCCTTTTTTACCATTTTAACCCTAATAAGTAAGTACCATTCTAAATAATCAATGATTACTACTATCGACCAATAACACTCTTATAATACATCTTCCGATATATTGCAGAATCAGACAGGGTAAACTGCAAGGAAAGTGCTATTATTTTATTTCGCTCATTAATCAACGGATGTTTCACGTGAAACAATTTGTCTTTTATGTATGATATCATTGTTACAGGTGCAGGCCATGCTGGATGCGAAGCTGTACTGGCTGCAGCAAGGATGGGATGTTCATGTCTCCTCATCTCATCAGATCTTACGGCAATAGCGCGAATGTCATGCAACCCGGCGATTGGAGGTGTGGCGAAAGGGCAGATTGCCAGAGAAATTGATGCGCTGGGAGGGGAAATGGGAAAAGCTATAGATTCGACAGGGATACAGTTTCGGATGCTCAATAGAAGTAAAGGTCCGGCAATGCACTCTCCGAGAGCACAGGCCGATCGAACCTTGTACTCGCTGTATATGAAAAAAGTAATTGAAGAAGAAAAGAATATTGATCTTCTTCAGGATACTGTAACTTCAATTGAGTGCTCTTCAAATATTTTTCGCGCTGTAATTCTGTCGTCCGGCAGAACCATCAATGCTAAAGCAGCAATTCTCACCTGCGGAACATTTCTGAATGGACTTATTCATATCGGTATGAACCATTATGCCGGAGGAAGAACCATTGCAGAACCGCCGGTTTATGGCCTTACTGAGAACCTTGTCAGTCTGGGCTTTGCCGCAGGAAGACTTAAAACTGGCACCCCACCACGCATTGATGCGAGAAGTGTTGACTACTCAATGGTAGATGAACAACAAGGAGACGTGGAACCTGTTACCTTTTCGTTCAACACAATCCCGAACGTAAACCGTCGTCAAATAAGCTGTTTTGTTACAAAAACAAACTTATTAACTCATGAAATACTGAAAAAAGGATTTGACCGATCGCCATTATTTACAGGGAAGGTACAGGGTGTAGGTCCAAGATACTGTCCGTCGATTGAAGATAAAATCTGTCGTTTTCCGGACAAAACAAGTCACCATATATTTCTCGAACCGGAAGGTTTCGAAACAAATGAAATGTATGTTAACGGCTTTTCAACGTCACTGCCGGAAGAGATTCAGCTAGAGGGGTTGCGCTCTATTGCTGGTCTGAATATGGCAAAAATGATCAGGCCTGGTTATGCAATTGAATATGATTACTTTTTTCCACATCAAATAAAAAGAACACTTGAAACAAAGTTAGTTTCTGATCTCTACTTTGCTGGTCAGATTAACGGGACTTCGGGTTATGAAGAGGCAGGGGCGCAAGGACTGATGGCAGGTATTAATGCGGCACTGAAGATACTCAGACGTCCTCCTCTTTTCTTGAAACGATCCGATGCTTACATTGGAGTACTTATCGACGATCTCATCACAAAAGAGACAAGCGAACCTTATCGAATGTTTACCTCTTCTGCTGAACACCGTCTTTTGCTTCGCCATGACAATGCCGATATCCGTCTGAGGCATTTTGGATTTGTAGCAGGACTCATTGATGAAATTACCTTTTCTGCATGCAACAAGAATATTAACTGTATAGATGAGGTGAAAGAACTTTTATTACATACAAGGGTTCCTGCCTCTGAGATAAACCCAATTCTCTTAGCACTTGGGTATCCAAGCGTTCAGAACTCACAAAACGCTTTATCCCTTTTGAAACGGCCAGGAATTCATCTTGTAACGCTCATTGAAGCATCTAGCTTGTTGAAAAGCACTGTAAACGCTATAACAAATAGCCTTTTACTCTATGAACAAGTAGAGATTGATCTGAAATATGAAGGTTATCTTAAGCGAGACCTCCTTATGGCTGAAAGAATTCATCGACTTGATTCACATCAAATACCTCCTTCTTTCAGGTATGATACTGTTTCTGGTCTTTCAAATGAAGGAAAGGAAAAAATGAAAAAACATCAGCCGGAGACAATTGGTCAGGCATCAAGAATTCTTGGGGTCTCACCCTCTGATATCTCCGTTCTCCTGATCCATCTAGGACGCTGAAATAATCAATGTTTCACGTGAAACGTTTATTATAACGTATACTCAGGCAACTATTTTAACGAGCAGCTATGGATAGCATCATCAGCGATATCATAACCAACGATCTCTTATTCGGTAAAGATAAAGAACAGAGTATTGTTGGCGCATACCAACTTTCAGATACTCATGTAAGAGTATTTAACCGGGATAATGGTATAGTTCGATTTCATGATGAGCTGGTTTACCCATTTTTTTTTCTGTCAGACAGTTCTCTGCTTGATGGCTTTGTGCCTGAAGATAAAGATAAATTCTGGCTGGTAAAGCTTGGAGGATCCAATTATTACCAGTGTCTTGTCATTTTCAGAAGCTGGCGAAATCAAAGAAATGCCGTTGAATTCATCAATAAAAGAAGGTTTAGTAACATTGAAACAGAAAACAATAATAATTCATACGACAGTAACTCTCTTGTCTATAATAAGGGAGATGCTGTAACACAATATCTGCTTCAGAGCGGCAAAACCCTTTTCAAGGGTATGATGTTCGACGACCTCTATCGGATACAGCTTGATATTGAAACAAATTACGACCCGACAAGAAAGCATTCTGGAGGATTTGCTGGTAATGATGATGAGGTAATTATTGTCTCTCTGAGCGATAGTCGTGGATGGGAAGCGGTGCTTCATTCAAAATACGGCTCCGAAAAGAAGTTGCTTGAAGAACTGGTAGCCTTGATTACAAAATTGGATCCTGATGTTATTGAGGGTCACAACATTTTCAATTTTGACCTTCCCTATCTACAGCGCCGGTGTGAACGACATGGTATACCATTTACCATTGGACGCAATGGTATGCTCCCTAAAACATACCCGGCAAGCATTCGGTTTGCTGAAAGAAGTATAGATTACACCTTCTATGATATACCAGGAAGACATGTCATTGATACACTCTTCCTTGTTCAGAGTTATGATGTTTCTAAACGCTCGATGCAGAGTTACGGTCTTAAAGCAGTAGCAAAACATTTCGGCTTTGCCTCACCTGATCGTACCTATATTGATTACAAGGATATTGCATCTCTGTGGAAAAGTAATCATGAGAAGCTGCTTGCATACGCTCTTGATGATGTTCGTGAAACCAGAGCGCTTTCATCACTACTTTCCGGCAGTAATTTCTACCTGGCACAAATGCTGCCCTATACCTATGCCATGACAGCACGCATTGGGCAGGCTGCAAAAATTGAAATTCTTCTTGTCAGAGAATATCTGCGGCGTAAACAATCTATTCCTAAGCCCTCTTCCGGTCAGCAGCACTATGGTGGTTATACCGAAGTCTTCCTAAAAGGAATTCTTGGGCCAATAGTCTATGCTGATGTAGAATCTCTCTATCCTTCGATCATGCTTTCCTACAATATATGCCCTAAAAGTGATGAATTAAGGGTGTTTCCGGGGGTGGTGAACGATTTGAAGGAGCTGCGTTTCAAAGCAAAAGACAGATCACGCGAAGAAAAGGAAGTTGGCAATACCTCGCTGGCAGCTAATTTTGATGCGATGCAAAGTTCATTCAAAATTCTTATCAATGCAATGTACGGTTATCTCGGCTTCAACAGTGGTATATTCAACGATTTTCTTGAAGCTGACAAGGTAACATCAACAGGACAAAGCCTTGCGAAAAAAATGATTTTTGAGTTTGAAGCGAGAGGATGCAAGGTAATTGAGGTCGATACTGATGGAATTCTGTTTATACCACCTCCAGATGTAAGATCGGAATTGGCTGAAAAAGAGCTGGTCAGTGAAGTTTCCAAACTCATGCCACAAGGGATCAACATTGGATTTGATGGCCGTTTCAAAAAAATGATCTCTTACATGAAGAAAAATTATGCCCTTTTGGGATATGACAATATCATGACCCTCAAAGGCTCATCACTGACCAGCAGAAGTGGAGAGAAATTCGGGAGAGATTTTGTCCGGAAGGGATTTGAAATGTTGTTATCAGAGGATATTAATGGATTGCACTATCTTTTCACCGAATACAAAGATAAAATTCAACGGCATGAACTGGATGTATCTGACTTTTCAAAAACCGAGACTTTTAAAAATTCTTTAGAACAGTATCTTGAAGATGTAAAATCCGGAAAACGTGCAAAATCTATTACTTACGAAATTGCCATAAAGTCTGGGATGGAGATTGCCAAAGGAGACCGGATAACTTTTTATGTTTCAGGGACCGGTCTTGGAAACGCATCATGGGATAAAGGCAAGCTTGCCAAAGAATGGAACAAAGAAAAACCTGATGAAAACACCTTTTTCTATTTGAAACGCCTTGACGAACATTGTCAGAAATTTCTTCCATTTTTCAAACCACAAGATTACAGTATGATATTTTCAACTGATACTCTTTTCTCTTTTTCGGCAGAAGGCATAATACTTCTGAAAGAGATCCGCCACACAGAAACCACTCCTCTTGGCGAGGAACTCCTTTGAGACCTGTAGGCATTATTTATATTAAATGGTATAGTTATGTATGAAACTCTTTATGGAATATCAGCGTATATAGTATGCTAAACCATTTATTTGTAAACAAATCCCGATATTTATCATGATAGATAATAAAGTTCTTCCGATTACCGATGACGTTAGCTGGATAGGAGTTCTGGACCCAGGTCTTATCACCTTCGATATTGTAATGGAAACAAAATATGGAACAACCTATAACTCCTATTTTATCAATGCCGATAAAAAAACGATTATAGAAACCACAAAAGAAAAATTCTGGCCAGCATATCTTGATAAAATAAAGAGAGTTACCGATCTATCTGAGATAGAATATATCATTGTGGACCACACAGAACCTGACCATTCAGGCAATGTGAAAAATCTGCTTTCAGTAGCACCAAACGCAACAGTTGTCGGGAGTGGAAATGCAATTAAATTTCTCAGAGACCAGACTGGCCATGACTTTAAATCACTGGTGGTCAAAACAGGTGATACGCTGAGTCTTGGAAATAAAACACTTCATTTCATTAATGCGCCAAATCTTCACTGGCCTGATACTATATACACATGGCTTGAAGAAGATCGTCTTCTTTTCACCTGTGACTCTTTCGGAGCCCATTTTTGCCATGAAGGAATGTTTGATGACGTTGTCGGTGATTTTGATGACTCATTTACCTATTACTTCGATACCATTCTCAAGCCGTTCAGTAAATACATGCTTCAGGCTATTGAAAAAATAGGTACACTTGACATTAAAGCAATATGCCCGGGACACGGTCCAATACTGAGGTCTAACTGGAAAAAATATGTTGATCTTTCATTAAAGTATGCCAAGACGGCCATAGCCCTTCCTAACGAAAAACACATTCTTATTGCATATGTTTCCGCTTATGAGAACACAACGTTAATGGCTGAAAAGATTGCGGAAGGACTACGTCAATCCTGTGACTTTCAAATTGATGTGTGTGATATAGAAAGCCTCAGTACTTCTGACCTTGAGGAGAAGATTGCACATTGCACAGGACTCATTGTAGGATCACCGACAATAAACCAGAATATTCTTCCACAAATTTATCAGATGTTTGCAACCATCAACCCTATAAGGGATAAGGGAAAGCTTGCGGCAGCATTCGGGTCATACGGATGGAGTGGAGAGGCTGTTAGAATGTTAGAAGCAAATTTCACGCTGCTCAAACTCAAAGTATTTGATCAGAATATGATGGTGAAATTTAAACCACATGAGCCGGAATTTGAAAAGTGCATATCTTTCGGGAAAGCCTATGCAGAAAAAATGATTGAAATGTACCAGCTCAGTTGCACTCTCTAAATGATTGTTCAGATAACTGAGCTTGTAATATGCTCAGTTATCTGAAAATAATCTCCTTAACCAATACCTTGTCAAGGGAGTTGTTAAGCTTCTCAAGGATCTCCTTTTTTCGGAAATTAAGCTCCAGTCTCCATGCTGGATTTTTTACCCGTATAAACAACTGACCAGCAGAGAATCTCTCAAGGACGGTTGCCTCAGCAATAGCCTCACCGACCACTGTATTCCATATCTGAAGTGTTTTGTACTGTTGGTATGCCTCGTCAAGCCCTATAATTTTATATAACTCACCAACAATTGTAGATATTTTTGTTGGATTTTTTATTCTTGACATTCTCTTTCTTTCTGGATGTGCCTGAGCGATTCAATAGAAAGATTTGTAACATTTCTGTTTCCCTTTTTTTCAGCAGATGTAATAATAGTTTGCCCGCATGTTTCAAGAATAGTGAAAATATCCTCTATCCTTGTAGTATCAAGTTCACTGAAAATATCATCAAGGAGGCAGATAGGCTTTTCCTTTAAGATTTCATAAAAGAAACGATGCTGAGTAAGCTTTAGACCTATAAGAAATGTGCGTATTTGACCCTGTGATGCATATTTTTTTATCTCCTTGTCATTGAGCAAAAAAAGCAAATCATCACGATGCGGGCCCGTTATTGTCTGTGCACGAAATATTTCCTGCCTCTCTGTCTCCTTATATTTTGCCATAAACAAGGAATAAAGATATTCAGGAGAACTGTCGTTACTCATATTACCCAATGAACAACGATAGGTTATTTTTGGCGACTCGTTGACAGACAGTTGTGTATAGAGTTCCTTAAATCTTTCAAGATAGGCTGCTATAAATTGAAGTCTTGCATAGACTATCGATGCCGCAAGTCTTGAAAGTTGTTCAGTCCAGAGAGACAACATACCTGTATGGACATTGATATTTTCTTTCAATTGTACAAGCAACGCATTTCGCTGCATGAGTACACGTTTAAAAGACAAGAGATCATTGAGATAGTGTCTGTTTGTCTGACTGATCGAATTATCAATAAAACGTCTTCGTTCTACAGGTGATCCATTGACAACTATCATTTCAGAAGGTGAAAACGTAATGCAGGGAATACGCCCGATATGTCGAGAAAAAGGCTTTATTTCACTATTATTTACGATAATCTGTTTTTCTTTATCCTTTTTATAGATGATTTTTACCGTCGTAGGACTTTCCTGATCACCAAGAAAGCTTCCGTCAAGGAGAAAGTAATCTGATGAAAAAGAAAGACACTCACTATCTGTAGCACCGACCATTCCTCTTGTCAGCGCACAGTAGTGAATTCCCTCAAGAAGAGAAGTTTTTCCAGATCCGTTATTTCCATAAATGACAGTTATACCGTCATCTGGTTTAAAGGTTAAAAACCGGTGGTTCCGGAAATTTTTATAATGTAGACACTGAAGTCTCAAGAATTTACCAGTCTCATCAACTGTTTATTCGTACAGGCATAACAAGGATCATAAGGTTCTCATCTTCATCTTCCTTGTGGGGCTTAAAAATAACGGCTGTTGTTGGACTTTTTAACTCAATACGTATCTCATTATCATCTAAATGCGCAAGAGCTGCTTCAATAAATTTCGAATTAAAACCAATCGTCAAAGATTCTCCTGAATAGATGCAGGGTAGTTCCTCCTGAGCAGCTTCTCCATCGTTTGTATTTTCTGCCATAACCTTCAATATCTGGTCTTCAATCACCATCTTGATATCGCCAATACTTGAAAAACGCCCGACACGTCTTACAGAATCATAAACCATAGAACGGTTGATAATAACATGTTTATCATGCTCTACTGGAATAACAGCATCATAATTGGGATATGGTTCAACAATCAATGCTGCATCAAGAACAATATTACCAATGATAAAACGAACGAAACGTCGATCGGTATCAATACACATGGTGATTGATTCGTGCTGTGCCAATTTTTGCAAAATAGAGAGCACTCTTGCAGGAACAACAATTTTTTGTTTTTCTTGAACATCGAGTGATGAATTCTTTCTGCACCGAACCAAACGGTGCCCATCTGTGGATACTGCTGTAATAGTACTTCCTTCGAGCTCAAACAGGACGCCCATCATTGCTGGTCGCATCCCATCAACACTGCAGGCAAATATTGTTTTCTGAATCAAATCAAGAAGTTCAGCAGTTGCTAGTTCAATAGAAATATCATAGCTCTTTTCGTATTTTTCTGTCTTGCTTTCAAACAAACAGGCTATTTTATACTGGCCTTTATCTGTCGTAATATGTACCATGCCATGATCACTGATTTCTTGTCGTTCAATGACAAAGGTAACAGAGGTATCGTACATGCTTCTAAGAAAATCCTGCAGTGTTCGTGCATTAATACCGATATTTCCTGTATCGGATGTCTCTACATCACTTTTTGCTGTTATTGAAAGTTCACCGTCAGTGGCAAAAAGGGTCATGCAACCAGGCTCAATGGATAAATGAACATTTTCAAAACGCACATCCATGGTTTTTGCAGGTATCGCCTGTGCAACCTTACTGACTGGATCCTGCAATTGACGTATTGAGGAAATAAGTTTCATCTGCTACAGCTTTTTCTATTTATGTAGTTATAAAAATTGTTGTTGTTGTTGATCGTGTTGATATCTGGAAAAGTAAAAGATTATTTTTTTTATTTTCTTTTTAATGAACCACTTACATAACTCATACCTGAAGGCCAAATTGTTGATAACCTGTCTCTTGAAACTCTCCTTTTGTGTTCAGTGTTTGTTGATGACTTTTATCGCTATAGTTCACTGTTGACAAAGTGTAGGTTATCAAGACTAAATACACATGTTTTCAACAACTTATAAACATCTTATTTTACATTGAAAGAATCTCAATCCTTTTCCTGATTTCCTCAATTTTTTTTCTCTCTTCTGTTGTACAGTCGACCCTTTTCGTGATCGTCGTAACAGCATGAATGACTGTTGAATGATCTCTGCCACCAAAATGAAGGCCTATTGTTTTCAATGAAGAATCGGTCAACAGTTTTGAGAGATACATCGCAACCTGGCGTCCAAAAGCTATTTCCTTTTTCTTGGATTTTCCTTTCAAGTCATTAGGGGTAATGGAAAAATAAGAACAGACCGCTTTTTCGATGGTGTCGAGTGTCAAACGTTTGGTCGTATGCCTGATAATATCTTTGAGAGTTGATTTTGTAAACTGGAGATCTATTTCTCTGTTATCAAGCGATTGCGCTGCTAACAATTTAACAATACACCCCTCAAGCTCTCTGACATTTTCAGTAACATTTGTTGCAATAAATTCAATAACAGCATCATCAAGATTAACTCCGCTCTGATGCAGTTTACTGAGAATGATCGCCTTGCGTGTTTCATAATCCGGAGGTTGAATATCCGCCGATAGCCCCCAGTTGAAGCGTGATATCAATCGATCTTCTATGCCCTTTATATCCTTTATTGGACGATCTGCAGAGAGTATAATCTGCTTGTTTGACTGATGTAATGTGTTAAAGATATGAAAAATCTCTTCTTGTGTTTTTTCCTTACCTGAAAAGAACTGAATATCATCGATAATAAGCACATCAATAGAGCGGTAAAATGAGGAAAATTCCTGGATTTTACCATTCTGGATAGCATTGACAAAGTCGATTGCAAATTTTTCGCTGGAAACATAAAGAACTCTTTCAGAGAGTCTGTTTTCTCGAACACTGTTACCGACGGCCTGCATCATGTGTGTTTTACCAAGCCCAACACCGCCATAAATAACCAGCGGGTTAAAAGCATTTTGACCGGGGCTTTGTGCTACAGATTTCGAGGCGGCAAATGCCAGTGAGTTGCAGTCTCCTCTGATAAGAGTATCAAAGGTGTATTTTGAATTTAAATGCGTTTCAAAGCGTGCAAGGTTCCGATCAAACTCCTCTGTGTTTTTAGAGCGGGTTGCTGAAGAGCGACTGGCAGAGATAAAATCACTGTTCATAGAAGTTTGGTGTGGTAATTCTATTGTGACGGGTTGACCCTGTGATTTATCCATGACGATTGAATACATCAGTCGTGCTTCAGGACCAATGACTTCTTTAAGCGCCTCCTTTAGAAAAGAGGAATAATTTTCTTCTATCCATTCATAAAAAAACTGGCTCGGAACCTCTATGGTCAGTTCACTACCTGAAAAGCTCAATGGCTTAATGGGAAAAAACCAGGTTTTGAATGCAAGGGGATTGATTTTTTCCCGGATAACATTAAGGCATGCTTCCCACACCTGCTGCTCCATTTGGCTACTTTTCGGTGATTTCGTTTGGGGATATTCCACAGACGTTTTTGACGTAACTTCGAGCATAAAAAATTGAAATTAAAGAGGTAAGGGCCGATATTGTTAACGCCATCAACATTCAGTGTTCACAAGTTAGTTTTTTCGGTGAATAAAAAACAATTTCCTTTATGAAAAGTGACCCATGCTGATTGATCGTGAAGACGAATCTTTTAAACATACCAACTTGTTTTAATTTAGTAGTTTAGATCAAATGATAGCGGAAGTAGTCAACATATGTTGATTCTTTCGGAATGCCGCAGTATCTGATGATTCGGGCTCCGAATTTTTTTTATCCACAAGTTATCCACATTGTTTATAACTTGTGGCAATGGAATTTTTTTTACCCCATAGGTCATGATATATCGAAGCACAAGAGCGTCCTCTTTTGTTGCTGATGTTAACATAGAACGGAAGCATTTGTTAATGATCATCCATTATGCTAAATTACGCGCCCTGAAATTTTGAACTTATTAAACAAGTGTGGAGCTCTAAGCGATGAAAAGAACCTATCAGCCGCGGAATAGAAAAAGAAGGAATAAACATGGATTCAGACAGAGAATGTCGACCAAGAACGGCCGGAAAGTTCTCTCTGCTAGAAGAGCCAAGGGGCGTCATTCGCTTACTGTCAGTTGTGATATGGGTACTGCTGGCCAATAATTTATCGCATGATCCGGTGGGTCGTTCTGTCAGGATATCAGGATAAATAATAATTGCTCTTTCATGTTTTGAATAACGTACACGTTCATTCTCTGCGCAAGCATGAGATCTTGAGGAAAAAACAATTGATTTCACTGCTGTTCAAGAGTGGAAAAAGTGTGAAAGGTGATTTTTTAAGGGTAGTCTACGCTTCTCTCAAGACCGATGCCCATATTGTTCAGAGAGTACCGGCCATACTGTTTGCGGTGAGTAAAAAAACAGTCTCTTCTGCTGTCAGGCGCAACAGGGTAAAACGAATGATGAAGGAAGCATACCGGCTTGAAAAATCACTCCTCCAGAATAATGTAGAATATCAGAACCAGGGTAGTTCATATGCAATGTTCTGTATCGCGTTTCTCTATATGGGAAGAAAAAAAACTTTTCCTGACCTTGATGCATTCAGGGAAGAAATCAGGGTATTAATGGAAAATATGATACTTTCCTGAACTCTGGTGGATCATTCAACGACCATGACGGAGAATTTTTTACCGGATAACGAAGTATGAAACAGCATGAGTAGCTGGAAGTTTTTTAATCAGGTGCCGATAATACTGATAAAATTTTACCAGGCGCTTCTGTCGCCATTGTTTGGCCCATCCTGCAAATATGTACCTACCTGTTCAAGTTATGCGCTTGAAGCCTTTCAGCATCACAATTTTTTTTATGCATCCTGGCTGACCCTGTGGCGTATTCTTCGATGCAATCCCTTTTCAAAGGGCGGGTTTGACCCTGTTCCATCAGTATCCCTCAACAAAAAAAAGTTTTCTGGTAAAATTAAAGAGAGTGGCAATGGATAGAAATTCGATAACCGGCCTTGCAATTATTGCCGTGATCATGATGGTCTGGCTTCAGTTTATGTCGCCAGAAAAAAAACCGTTGCTCCCCCCAACGGTGGTGAAAACAGAGCAGGTCGAACAGCAGGCACAGCTAAACCGTTCTCTCTCTTCTGCACCGATTGCTGAGAATTTTGGTGTTTTTGCTCCTTCTTCCGAAGGTAAAGAGCAGTTGTTGAAGGTTGAAAACGATCTTTTTCGTGCAACTCTCTCTTCAAAGGGCGCAACGTTGAAGTCTCTTGTCCTGAAAAAGCATCTGGACGGTGATCGAAAGGCGTTTGATCTGGTCAGCAATCAAAAAAATGGGGCACTTTCACTGTTGTTTCTGACCCGTGAAGGCAAGAAAATCGATACTCGTGATCTCTATTTTCGCAGCATGACCGTTGACACTCTTCATACCGTGAGAGGAAAAGAGCATTATGCGGTACACTACCACCTTGATGTTACACCCCTGCAAGCCATCGATATCACTTACCTTTTTGGCGGAGAGAGCTACAAGGTCGACTATGACGTTAAACTGACAGGCTTTTCCAGTGAGCTTGCCGGTAATGAATACCAGTTGCAGTGGGATGGAGGAATTGCTTATTCGGAAAAAAACAGGCAGGATGAAGCTCAGAGTGCACTTGCCAGTGCATACCTTGGTGGCAGTCTGGTAAAGCTCGATGCCAGCAAGGAGAACCAGGCCTATCGTGAGGAACAGTCAGGGGAGGCGAAATGGGTTGCTGTGCGTGACAAGTATTTCGTTGCTGCGCTGATCCCCCAGGGACAGACCGCAGGGATTTATCTTGACGGCAAAAGAGAGAAGGGTAATGAGTTCGAGAATTACCTTGTTGCCCTGAAAATGGGTATCCCTTCAACAGGAAGAGTTGTCGATGATAAATTCAGACTCTACCTTGGACCTCTCGATTACAATATTGTCAAGGCAGAGAAGGTCGGCCTGGAAAAAATCATGGACTTTGGATGGGACTGGCTGACAAGGCCGTTTGCTGAGTATATCATTTTGCCCGTCTTCAACTGGATGAATGGCTATGTGAGTAATTATGGTCTTATTATCATCATTTTTGCCTTTCTGATCAAGCTGGTGACCTATCCTCTTTCAATGGCTTCAACAAAGTCAATGAAAAAAATGTCAGCCTTGCAGCCACTACTCAAGGAACTTCAGGAGAAGTATAAGGACAATCCAGCAAAACTGCAGAGTGAGCTGGGCAGAATTTATAAGGAAGCCGGGGTTAATCCAATCGGAGGCTGTTTGCCTGTGGTGCTTCAGATGCCGCTGCTCTTTGCCATGTTCTATGTTTTCCGTTCTTCAATACAGCTTCGCCAGCACAGTTTTCTCTGGGCGAAGGACTTGTCGGTGCCGGATTCGATTCTGGACTTTGGCTTCACCATACCAATGTATGGCAGCCATATAGCGGTCTTCCCGATTCTTATGGCGGTGACTGTTTTTATGCAGCAGAAAATTACCCCGACGACACAGTCCAATGAGCAGATGAAGGTGATGATGTACATGTTCCCTGCCATGATGCTGCTCTTTTTCAATAATATGCCTGCTGGTCTTGGCCTCTATTATCTGATGTTTAACATCTTCAGTGTGGCACAGCAGTTTTATATCAATAAAACGACAACAGCGGCTGATCTGCCGAAAGTAAATCTCGGAATCTCTGCTTCCGGTTCATCCCGGAAACAGAAAAAAGGGGGAGCTAAAAAGTAAGCAGGATGGCGCTCATTGAGCAGGTAGATGTGTGGCTCTTCCAGTTGCTGAACCTTTACCTGGTTCACCCGGCAGCCGATGACCTCATGGTTTTTCTCACCAGGGTCAAGCTGTCCGGGCATATTATTGCACTCGCAGCTCTTTTTATAATTATCCGACGCGGAAAATCAGCTTTTCTGGTGATTCTTCTTGCTCTTTTTGCTGTCGGGATGGCCGATATTGTCGCATCAGGAATACTCAAACCTCTTGTGCAGCGTATCCGGCCCTGCTTTGTTCTCGACCACGTTCGTCTGCTTGTCAGCCAGCCACGGAGTTATTCGTTTGCCTCATCCCATGCCGCAAATTCAGCCGCAGTAGCGTCAGTAATATGGATTTTCTTTCATCGGGGGGATTTTGTAGAAAAACTTTATACCATCATCATGATATTGTATGCTCTGGCTATCTCCTGGTCGCGGGTTTATGTTGGTGTTCATTATCCTGGTGACGTTATCGCAGGCATGATGATCGGGGTCTGCAGTGCGATGCTGGTCTATCTTTTCTCTTCCTGGGTGTTGAAGAATATCATTCAGCCCCTCATCATGCGTCGAGAAGGTCCTGCTTGAGTTATTTATCGAAGGAAGAGGAGAACCTTTTTCATCAATTGCGATTAATTTTGTTTTATGGCAGAAGAGATTTTCAGGAAAGGTGATATCATTGAGTTAACCGTCACTGATCTTGCGGAGAAAGATCAGTGTTTCGGACGGCTTGACAACGGTATGGCGGTCATGGTAGGCGGTATGCTTGCTGTCGGCGATCGGGTTTCGGCCAGCATAAAAAAGGTTCGCCAGCGCTATATTGAAGCCATAGCGGTTGAGGTTCTTGAACCATCACCAGACAGAACAACTCCTTTATGCGCTTATTTTGGTGTCTGCGGCGGTTGCAAGCTGATGCATATCCATTATGAAGCGCAGCTCCTGTACAAGCAGAAAAAGGTCAAGGACGCTCTTGAGCATCTCGGTAATTTTGTAGTACCACCGGTAAGCCCGGTGCTCGCGGCTCTCGCACCGTTTCATTACCGGAACAAGATGGAATTTTCCTTTTCAAGCATGCGCTATCTCCTGCCCGAAGAGCTTTCGCTTGAACAACTTTTACGTCCGAAAGAGTTTGCACTCGGGTTTCATACCCCTGGAAACTTTGAGAAGGTGATCGATATTGACTACTGCTATCTTGCCAAGGAGGCCATGAACCAGGTGCTCGCCTTGACCCGCGACTTTGCTCTTGCCAATGCCCTTGCACCTTATGCAGTCAAGGCTCATTCCGGTTTTTTGCGGAATCTTGTTGTCCGTTTCAGTGAAAGCCGTGAAGAGCTTATGGTCAATCTGGTGACCTCATGGCATGATGAAGCGCTGATGCAGCGCTACAGGAAGCATCTCGAAGTCGGGATGGCAGGCCAGAAGATGACCGTGCTCAACAATGTGACTGATCGAAAGAATACCGTTGCTACCGGTGACAGTGAGTATGCACTCAGCGGAGAGGGATGTATTACCGAGCGTCTCGGCGGTCTTGATTTCAGGATTTCCGCAAACTCATTTTTTCAGACAAACTCTTCACAGGCTGAGCTTCTTTACCGAAGCATTCTTGAGGTTGCAGCTCTCACTTCTGCCGATACAGTCTATGATCTCTATTGCGGGACAGGAACCATAACGCTCTCTCTGGCAAGGTACTGCCGTCAGGTTATCGGCCTTGAGGTGGTTGAAAGTTCAATCAATGATGCGCAGAGTAATGCGGCATTGAACGGTGTCGGCAACGCAGCCTTTTACCAGGTTGATCTCAAGGATTTCCATGCCATGCTTTATACCCTCGAAAACTATGATGCCCCACGGGTGATCATTACCGACCCTCCAAGGGCAGGAATGCATGCCAAGGCACTTTCCACCATGCTCAGGCTTCGGCCTGAGCGAATTGTCTATGTCAGTTGCAACCCGGCGAGCCTTGCCCGTGACGGCAAGGAGATCAGCCTTCACGGCTATCAGCTTGTATCGGTGCAGCCGGTTGACATGTTTCCGCATACCAGTCATATCGAAAGTGTTGCCTGTTTTGAGCGGACGGTTCCCGGCTGACCTGAGGTTTATTTCTTTCCGCCGGCACTGAGGAGTTTTCGGCGCTCTTCTTCGGTTAACGATCCATAACCACGTTCTGAAATTTTATCAAGAATGGCATTGATTTCTGATTCAGATACCGGAGGAGCCACAGTGTTCCGGGTATGGAGGCGTGGGCCACTTTTCTTGTTGCCTGTGGAGCGGATTTTGTTGAATAATCCCGAAAATGACCACTCAGCCCTTCTGATGGAAATATATATAAAGCCAATCAGCATGCCCCCGAGGTGCGCGAAATGGGCAATGTTGCTGCCGCTGCCCATCGCCCGGCTGCCGAAACCGGAGATAAACTCAATAAAGGCATAACCGGCAATAAAATACTTTGCCTTTACCGGAAAGAGAAAGTAAAGAAAAATGTAGCGATCGGGGAACATCATACCGAAAGCCAGCAAGACGCCGTAAATGGCACCGGAAGCGCCGACAGTCGGATAGGGGTCGCCAACAGTGGCGATCAGGTTGATCAGTGCGGCTCCGATCCCGCAGACAAAATAATAGATATTGAATTGCCTGGTACCCCAGTAATTTTCTATTTCAGCGCCGAACATCCAGAGGGCGAACATATTGAAAAAGAGATGAGTTCCGCCGCCGTGCAGAAACATGTACGTTACCGGCTGCCATATTCTGAAGTTGCCGGAACCGACAGGCCATAAGGCCCCGAGGGAGGAAATTGCATCGCCAAAAGGAGTCAACTGCAGGAGAAAAACTGCAATATTGAGCAGAATAATGGCCTTGATCGCCGGGGGTATAAACTGAAAACCCCCGGGACTGTATGGCTGGGAATAGTTCATTACGAGGTAGGTTCTTCGATTAATCGTTCAGAGCGGCTATTCCGGGGAGTTCCTTGCCTTCAAGGAATTCAAGGCTTGCGCCTCCTCCCGTGGAGATATGGGTCATCTCGTTTGCCAGACCGGCCTTTGCTATTGCTGAGGCAGAATCGCCGCCGCCGACAATCGTTATAGCTCCTTTTGCCGTTGCTTCTGCCATAGCCTTTGCTACAGCCATCGTGCCAGCCGCAAAATTGTCAATTTCAAAAACACCCATAGGGCCGTTCCAGAGAACCGTTCGCGCTGAAAGAATTTCATTGCGGTATGTTTCGGCTGTTACGGGGCCGATATCAACTCCAATCATTTTCTGAGGAATACTTGAAATGTTTTCGGCATAAGATGCAGCATCGGCTGAAATCTCGGGCGTAAGAATGACGTCTACTGGCAGCAGCAGCTTGATTCCCTTCTTTTTTGCCTGTTCAAGAATCGTGAGGGCAAGTTCAATTTTACTCTCCTCTACCAGAGAATTTCCCACTTCATAACCCTGTGCCTTGAAGAAGGTGAAGACCATGGCGCCACCGATCAGTACCGTATCGACTTTTTTGAAAAGGTTTTCAAGAACATCAATTTTTCCTGATATTTTTGAACCTCCCAGAATAGCGACAAATGGTCGTTCCGGCTCCTGCAGAGCTTTGCCCAGATACAACAGCTCCCGCTCTATCAGATAACCGGCAACGGCTGTCTGGACGTAGTGCGTAATTCCTTCCGTTGAGGCATGAGCCCGGTGAGCGGTGCCGAAGGCGTCGTTCACATACACTTCGCCGAGCGACGCGAGCTCTCTTGAAAAATCAGCGTCATTTGCCTCTTCCTCAGCGTGAAATCTCAGATTTTCAAGCAGCATAACCTCTCCGTCCTGCAAAGCAAGCACCTGCTGCATAACCTCAGTGCCGATACAATCTTTTGCCATGAGCACTGGGCTATCGATCAGCTCGGCAAGTCTGGAGGCCACAGGAGCAAGCGAGTATTCAGGATTAACTTTTCCTTTTGGCCGTCCAAGATGGGACATCAAAATAAGTCGTCCTCCCTCTTCAATAACTTTTTTAATGGAAGGAAGAGACTCAACAATTCTCTTGTCATCGGTAATTTTTTTGTTCTCGTCAAGAGGGACATTGAAATCAACACGCATTAACACCCGCTTGCCCTGGGTTGAGATGTCAGACAAGGTCTTTTTTTGCATTGCTTTGATAAATTGGTTGATAAAAAGATCAGATAAGGATCTGCTTGTGTAATGTATACAATTGCCGATATATATTAATGCAACTCACTCTAATCCTGGCGGCCTGCTGCGCAAGGCATTTTTGTACTTTTTAATGTTGGCATTATGCTCTGTCAGTGAAGCAGCAAAGTAATGTCCGCCATTTCCTGTGGCAACAAAGTAGAGAAAGCTGCTCTGTGCCGGTTGAAGCACGGCAAGAATCGAGGCGGCGCCGGGGTTGCAGATCGGGCCGGGAGGAAGGCCGTTATGGCGATAGGTATTATAGGGCGAGTCTGCCGCAAGGTCTTTGTAATAAAGCCTTCGGGCAGCACCGCCAAGGGCATACTGCACCGTTGGATCGGCCTGGAGGCGCATGTTTTTTTTCAGCCGGTTAAGATAGACGCTTGCGACAAGCGATTTTTCAGCATCAAGCGGTGTTTCGGCTTCTACAATCGAGGCCAGGGTAAGTAAACCGGTTTCGCCGAGCCCTTCCTGCGCGGCCATTTTCTGAAGGCGGTCAGTATAAAAATGTCGGAATTGGCCGACAAGAAACCCTGCGGCTTCTTCAGGTTTGCTCGCCCATGCAAAGTTGTAGGTTCCCGGGAAGAGGTAGCCTTCTGCATTTTCAGCCCTGATGCCGTGATGGTCAAGCAGTTTTCTGCTTGATACTGCGGCCATAAAGCCTGTAGAATCAATATCAAGGTTTCGTGAAAGGATGCGGGCAACTTTTCTGAGATCCACTCCTTCAGGCAGCGTAATGCGAACCTCATCCTGCGGGCGGGTGTGGAGGTAATACAGAAGTCCGAAATTCGACATACCCGGAGGAATGAGATACCTTCCCGGCTTGATGTTGTGGAGCTTTGGAACAAGGGTTGCTGTCACAATCGTCGGCCAGGTACTGGTAATCGAGCCGTTACGGTGCAGCTCATCCAGAATGGTTCTGAAGCCCATCCCTCGGTGAACGGTCAGGCGGGTGCTTGTCTGCGAGGTATTGAGCCCCGGTATAAAAAGAAAGTATGAAAATGCCGTCAGCAGAAGAGTCGCTCCTGCCAGAAGCAGTTTACGGAAAAAGTTGTTTTTTGACGTCATGGCGGGTGGACCTCATTAGCTGGTATAGATATCCGGCTGACTGCTTTTCCACTCTTGCTGAAAGAGGCGGGTCTCTTCAATGATGCAACGATAGATTTTTTCCAGTGCATGGGTTTTCAGGGGGGAGTCGGCCTGATTCAGCACATTGATGAGCACCTCTTTTTCCCGTTCAGGTTGAAGAACCTGCTCGCCGATTCTCGATTTCAGGAAGCTGATATTTTGCGCGCAGTGCAGTCTCTCGCAAAGGAGAGTGGATAACTGCTGGTCAAGGGCATCGATTTTTTTTCTCCATTCGTCAAGTTCCTGCCAGTGCGCTGAAGTGTTATCGGTGCGGTCGGACATCATGATGACGGCGGTTAAGAGGTTACGTGTACAGGCGCTAAAATAGAATATGATATAATAGTGTTTTTTGCCCTTATTTGGAATCCAGACAGGCGCTTCTTGTGAAGGAGAATCTAGCAACAAAGCGGAAATAGTTCCCTGAGGACAGGATCGTATCTTGAAAAAATTGGGTTTTACTTTTTTTTTAAGTAACTTGCCAAAAGTACATACGTTAGAAAACTTCAAGTCTTCCATAATTGATAAACGCTTATTCTCCGTGCGCCATATCTTTGCAGGTAATGCAGGGTCTTTTATAGGACTACTTTCGGTTCTCTCGTTTTCATCTTTCGCAGTGCCGGTTCTGGCAGATACTCCGCCTCCGGTCGATGCAGGCAGTATTCTTCGTGACCAGCAGAGCAAATTGCCGCAATACCCTCAGCTCCCTGCCCCTGAGAAGGCCAAAGAGCAGCCGGCAAAATCTGAGTCAGGCGTTCTCGTTGCTGTGAAGGGATTCAAATTCAGCGGCTATGAGGGAGCTGCTACTGAAGCGGAGTTACAGGCGCTGGTATCTGACGCCAAAGGCAAGACCATCTCTTTCGGAGAGCTGAAAGGTCTTGTTGATAAAATCACCAACCATTTCAGGGATAAGGGATGGTTCCGCGCAAGAGCCTACCTGCCAAAACAGGACGTTACCTCAGGCATTATTGAAATTGCTGTTCTTCAGGGAGTGAGCGATGGCCGTCTTGAGTTCAAGCTGGACAAAACTGCAAGGATTTCTCAGTGTGTACTGCGCAGCATAGGCGAAACGGCGGTACGCAAGGGGGTGCCTATCAATGAGCATGATTTTGAGCGCTCAGTTTTGCTTATGAACGATATGCCCGGTGTGATGGCTCGCGCATCACTGGCACCCGGAACTCTTCCTGGCACGACCGGAGTAGAAGTTGCTGTCAGCGAAGGTCCGATTCTTTCCGGAGTGATCTGGAGTGACAATCATGGGAACCGCTACACCGGTTCCTTTAGGGTGAATACCATGATCTCAATCAATGACCCTTTTCGTTATGGAGACCAGATTACCGCTCTTATGACCGAGGCTGACGGACTTGCTCAGGGGCGAATAGGCTACAGTGCTCCCTTATGCATTCCTGGACTTAGGGCAACTCTTTCCTATACCGGGATGAGTTATGAAATCGGGGCTGACCGTGCTTCTCCGAATGCCATGGGCAGCAGCAATAATGTCGATGCAGGCCTCAGCTACTCGTTGCTTCGCAGCCGCATGAACACTCTTACAACAAGTCTGACTTACGGATACAAGGTGCTTGTCGATAAGACCGCAGGGTCAGTCAGCAGTGACAAGCAACTTAACAGTGTCACTTTGAGCGCGGATGGTGACCGTTATGATCAGTTATGGGGAGGTGGCGCAACCAGTTACAGTGTAGGTCTTACTACTGGCCATCTCAATGAATCACAGAATGCATCATATTATCTGACCGGAAAAGAGGGACAATACACCCGCTTTAATTTTGCTCTTGCTCGTGTGCAGCGCCTTTCTGATGGGGTCAACTTCAGTCTTTCCGGGTCAGCACAGATGTCGCTTGATAACCTGGGCAGCAGTGAACAGTTTTCACTCGGCGGCCCAAACGCAGTCCGTGCTTATCCAGTAGGAGAGGCGCCCGGGGATGAAGGTCAGCTTATAACTGCCGATATCCGCTATAATATTCCTCTTGCGACCTCCACAAGAAGTTTTCAGATTTCGGGCTTTTTTGATGCTGGTCACATAAAACTGAACCGGGACAGGTATGTTCGCGACGTCATCAATGACATGAGTCGTAACACCTACTGGTTGCAGGGCGCCGGGGTTGGACTCAACTATCTTTTTTCCGGAAGGGGTGCGCTTCGGTGCAGTTGGGCCCGTGTGATTGGCTCTAATTCTGGTCAGTATGGAGGAAAAAATGCTGATGGAAGGGACGATAAAAGCCGTTTCTGGTTGCAGGGCGAACTCCATTTTTAATTAAGCTGTTGAGTTTCTGCATTATAAATGACAATTAAGGTGTATGGCTTTTTACGGGGTCCATTTTTTTCATGCAACTCTATCTTTCATCTGGCGATTATATCAAGGGTCACCCCACCGCCACTCTCTAGGTGAGTGAAGCCCGCGATCCGGCGGGACTCTTCCGAAAAGCTCTTCTTCACCATCAGGGATTTATTTCCCAAAGCTCCCGCTGTTGAAAACCTGTATTTCGCAAGCCGTCTCACGATTAAAGCAAGAGGACTATTTTTTTAGTGCCTCCTTTTTTATACATTTTATAGTGGTAAAAAAGGGTAAAAAATGGGCGATTATTGTTCGTGCTGGCTGTTTATTTCTTTTTTATGAGCTGATTTTCTGGCAATAATGGGTTGAGGGGCTGGACATATCAGCATAACAGTAGTTCAAGGGATTTCCATAATGGCTGGCTTTATTGGAAAAGAGAGACATGCTGTCGACGAGAAAGGGCGCCTGATGATTCCCGCAAGGTTTCGCCGGAGATTCGGTCACCCAGCTTCATCGGGTATTGAGGAGCTTTCGCCGGGGCATATAGAAGCGCTCTATATCATGAAAGCACCCGATCGTTCTCTTGAGCTTTATGAGCCGTTTGTCTGGAACAACATGAGAAAAACCATCTCTGCTCTTTCCGATTTTAACCCTGAAGAGCGCTTGCTGAAAACATTGATGTACGAAAGCCTTGAAACGGTTGAACTTGATCGCCAGGGTCGGGTTGCCCTTTCCAGGGAGTTTCTTGAACATGCGGGTATTACAAAGGATGTTCTTATTATCGGCGCAGATACGAAAATGATTATTTGGGATCCGGATCGCCTTTTTGTGCTGTTGCAGGAGAGTGCAGGTCGTTTTGCAACGCTTGCCGGAAGGTATTTTTAACGGCAATGGAGCGATTTCATGATCCGGTGCTTGCCGCTGAAATTGTTGCATTTCTGGTCAAAAAACCGGGGATTTATGTCGACGGGACTCTTGGTGGCGGGGGCCATTCGCTTGCCTTCCTTCATGCTTTGCGAGAAGCTGGTTATACCGGGCAGTCGCTGCTGATAGGTATTGATCAGGATGATGCCGCATTAGAAGAGGCTGCTCGAACACTCAGGGGATTCGAAGCCCATTCTGTTCTGGTCAAGGGCAATTTTCAGGATATTGAGACCATCATTACAGGAGTTTGTGGCAACAAGGGTCTGGCGCCGAAGGTTGCCGGAATTTTGCTTGATCTTGGAGTCTCATCGTTTCAGATTGACACTGCGGAGCGGGGCTTCAGCTATCTCAGGGAAGGTCCGCTTGATATGAGGATGGATAGTGATGCTCCCCTGAATGCCGGAGATATTGTAAACAGCTATGAAGAGAAGGAGCTTGCGAGGCTTATATACAGGTATGGAGAAGAGCCAAGAAGTCGGAGCATTGCGAAAGCGATTGTTGCCTGGCGCGAAAAAAATGGAGCAGTCGGAGGAACAAAAGAGCTTGCTGATATTATTCGTGGCAACGCGTATGGCGGTGAGAAGGTTATCAAGACATTGTCAAGGGTGTTTCAGGCGCTGAGAATTGAGGTGAACGGTGAACTTGATGTGCTTCGCCGGGCACTCTGTGACGGTATTGATTGCCTTGATGATTATGGCAGAATGGCTGTTATCAGCTATCACTCTCTTGAGGACAGAATCGTGAAGACCGTTTTTGCTGAAAAAGCCAGGAGTGACTGGGGTCCCAAAGGGGTGGCGATGAGGGAGCCCCTTGCGTATGGCACAGTGGTCCCTGTTACCAGAAAGCCGTTGACGGCAAGCTTACAGGAAATAGCATCTAACCCGAGAGCAAGAAGTGCAAAACTGAGGATTATTGAAAAAATTCCACGGAGAGATCACCATGAATAATTTCGATATTGGCGCGTTGTTGCAACCAAAAACTTTTTTGTACCTTCTGGCCATAACAGGGATTTTTCTTTTCCAGACGCATAATAATCTCGCAATAACTGAGCTTGCGCAGAAAAATGAAAAGCTTCGGGAGCAGCTCCAGATGAGCGCTAGTATGATTACTTCACAGAAACTGAAAGCGGATGAACTGCATAGTATCCATAACATTTCGCAGGAAGCCGCCTCGCTTGGACTTACTCCATCCGGAATCCCTCCGGTTGAACTTGAACCGTGAATGATCTGCCGCTCAATGAACGGGATTACTTATGAATGATCAGGAGTTTGGCAAGCGGCTCGCTGTTGTGGTTGGTGTTTTTTCACTGTTTATTGTTGCGATCATTTGTATGCTGCTCAATATTCAGGTGATCAATGTCAAGAAGTATAAGCAGAAGGCAGCCCAGCAATATGAACGGGTGGTAACGGAGGTCGCACAGCGAGGGGTTATTCTTGATAGACGTTCCCGCATGCTTGCCGAAAGTATTGAGTCGATTTCTTTTTATGCCGATCCTTCAATAATCAGAAATACACCACTGTTTGATGAACACGGCAAGCCGGTTAATGACAAGAAAAGCAGGAAACAGAAAACTTATGATAATACAGGGCGTGTTGCCACCCTTTTTGCAAAACATCTTGGGGTGAACAGGCTGGTACTCCTCAAAGAGTTGAAACGCCGTAAAGGAATCGTGGTGCTTTGCCGGAAAATACCTGTTGTAAAAGCGTTGCCGCTTATGCAGGAAAAGATTTATGGGATATGGTTTGACAAGGAGCAGCAGCGATCTTACCTGAATGTTGCTGCCCAGTTGATTGGTTTTACCGGCAACGAAAAAAGTAAAATTGACGGAAGCAGCGGTCTTGAACTGCAGTTGAACAAGGAGCTGAAAGGAGTTGACGGTACAAGAAATTTTCAGCGGAACGCCACAGGAGTGCGTTACCCTGCGCCTGATGCCCAGCAACAGGATGCCGTCAAAGGTGATACCGTACAACTGACTATCGACGGGGATATTCAAAGTATCGTCGAAGATGAGCTCTCAAAGGCGGTTGCTACCTTCAGGGCAGATGCGGCGACCAGTATCGTTATGGATGTCCGTACAGGAGAGATTCTTGCCATGGCGAACAATCCGGCGTTTGATCTGAATAACAGGTCAACATGGAGCAAGGAAAATTCGAGGAACCGGGCGGTGACTGAAATGTATGAACCGGGCTCAACGTTCAAGTTGGTCATGGCGGCTGCGGCAACGGAAGTGCTGAACAGAAACGCTGAGGATATTGTCTTTGGCTATAACGGGGTTCTGCCGTTTTACAAACTCAAGATCACGGATCATGAACCTTATGGATACATCACGTTCCGTCAGGCCATCATGCATTCAAGCAATATTGTGGCGGCCACGACGGCCATGAAGGTCGGTCGGGAAAAATTCAGTGCCTATACGAGAAATTTTGGTTTTGGAAAAAAGACAGGTATTGGACTGGTTGGTGAGGCAAGAGGAATAGTTCGTCCGCTTGCTGAGTGGGATATGACCACGCTTCCCTGGATGGGCTATGGTTATCAGGTGATGACTACCCCGCTGCAGATCCTGCAGGCCTACGCAACTATTGCCAATGATGGTGAGCGGATGCGCCCTTACATTATAAAGAAGATTACTGATGCGAAGGGTCAGGTTGTCCGGGAGGGTGCTCCTGAAAAAATCCAGAGGGTCGTTTCGGTTGCAACTGCACGATATCTCAACAAAGAGTATTTTAAAGCGGTTGTGGACAGTGGAACTGCTAAAAATGATCTTTTGATCAGTATGCATGTAGCCGGCAAAACAGGAACCGCTCGTCGTGCTGCCGGAGGGTCGTATGCCAACCGTTCCTATGTCTCTTCATTTGTCGGCTATTTTCCTGTTTCTGCTCCCCGCTATGCGATTATTGTACTTGTTGAAAATCCAAAAACGGCTTACTATGCCGCGACCGTTGCTGTTCCGGTTTTTGCCGGTATTGCATCGCGAATGATTGCCTGTTCGGAGGAGATGCAGAAAAACCTTTCCATCCGTTCTCCGGAACAGGGTGTTATTGACTCTGTTTCTACGGTGACTGTTCCGGAACTCAGGGGACTGAAGGGTCGTGATGCGCAGCGGTTGTTGAAATGGCTCAATCTGGAAATGGAGTATTCCGGAGATTTTGACGGGCTTGTTGTCCGCCAAAACATTCTGCCCGGCAGCAAAGTTGAAAAGAAGAGGGTTATTTCGGTGATGCTTTCTTTAAAGAAGATAAATAGAACTCCCTCATGAGCGAAAAGAAAGAGAGTAGCAGCCTGCGGGAGGTGCAATTGGAGAAGTTGCTCAAGGGTATTTCTTCACTGGAGCTTGCTGGAATAAAACGGGGAGGGACGGTATGCCTTATAACCAGTGATTCACGGGAGGTTCTGCCTGGCGCGCTTTTTGTTGCGGTCAGAGGTTACTGTACTGATGGTCACCGGTTTATCCGAAGTGCTGTCGAAGGAGGTGCTGTGGCGGTTATCTGTGAGGAATTTCCGCCAGATCAAGATCCATCAACTCTTTATATTAAAGTCGCTGATGCACGAAAGGCGCTTGCCGAGATTGCCCGTATATTTTATAATTATGCATCAGACAGGCTGCTGATTATCGGCGTTACCGGTACGAACGGCAAAACCACCACGGCAAAGCTGATCACGACCATGCTCAATGCCTGCGGCATTTCGGCGGGTTATATCGGAACAAATCTTTGCCGGATTGGAGAACGCGATATTCCATTAGAGCGGACCACTCCTGAGGCTCACGGTCTGCATGCTCTTTTCAGTGAAATGGTTGAGGCTGGATGCAGGGTGGCAGTCATGGAGGTTTCTTCACATGCACTGGTGCTGCAGAGAGTGTACGGCATCAGGTTTCATGCAGCACTGTTTACCAACCTGACCATGGAGCATCTTGACTTTCATGACTCCATGCAGGAGTATGCTTCAGCCAAGCAGCAGTTGTTCGACCAGCTTGCCCCGGAAGGATTTGCGGTTTTCAATATTGATGATTCCTATGCCGTGAAGATGGCAGAACGGGTTACTCCTGAAAAAATATACTGTTGCAGCCTGCGCTCAGAAGCGGTTCCGGGGCTTTCGTGCAGGCGTTTTTTTAAAGCCAATATTCTTCAGAGCACTCTTGCTTCAAGCACGGTCAACCTCCATTTTCCTGATACGGTAATGACCATGCAGGTTGGGTTGCCCGGGGTCTTTAATGTCATGAATGTGCTTGAGGCGGCGGCGATCGGTTACGGGATGGGTCTTGTGCCCGATGAAATTTGCCGCTCTCTTGCGGAAATTTGTGCTGTTGACGGGCGCATGGAAAGAATCAGTGACAACAGTCAGGGCAGATCTGTT
This sequence comes from uncultured Chlorobiaceae bacterium, assembly GCA_903836465.1. GTDB lineage: Bacteria > Bacteroidota > Chlorobiia > Chlorobiales > Chlorobiaceae > Chlorobium. The sequence continues at coordinate 53,058 of CAILRB010000017.1, read as the reverse complement.
TTTGTTGACTATGCTCATACTCCTGATGCACTGCTCAAAGCGCTTGATGCCTTGCGCAGCCTGAAGCCAGAGGGCTCCCGTCTCATTGTGGTTTTCGGGTGCGGGGGCAACAGAGACCGCTCAAAACGCCCTGAAATGGGGCGTATCGCCTCCGAAACGGCTGATGACGTCATTATTACTTCTGATAATCCCCGGGATGAGGATCCTGAGCTGATTCTTGATGAAATTGAGCGAGGCATTACCGGCAGCCGTTACAGAAGGATCAGCGATCGGGCAGAAGCTATCAGGGAGGCTGTCTCGATGCTCAAACAGGGAGATGTTCTTCTTGTTGCAGGGAAAGGGCATGAAAAGTACCAGGAGATTGCCGGTCGGAAACAGTATTTTTCAGATCAGGATATTTTACGACAATGGATGGAGGAAAACAGTGCCGGAATTCCGGAGAAGGAGAGAGAACGCAAGTGAAGGGAGTGCTGAATATCAATGATTTCCGGGATATCGGAGAGGTTGTTGTCGCCGGGACTGACTCTCCTCCTCTTGAGATTGTCGAACCAAAAGTTGTTATTGATTCAAGAGAGATTACCGAAGGCGGTATTTTTATTGCTTTGAAGGGTGAGAGAACGGATGGCCACAGCTATATACAGACGGTCTTTGACAACGGCGCGTCCTGGGTTATGGTAAGTCGTGAGTGGTATGATGCAGAAGGATCACCTCAACCGCCCTCCAGAACGGGATTTCTTGTCACTGCCGATCCTGTTGCCGGTTTGCAGCTTCTCTCAACGATGTATCGGAGCACCTTTTCGATTCCTGTTGTTGCTATCGGCGGCAGTAATGGGAAGACCACGACCAAAGAGATGGTTGCTGCGGTTCTTGGAACGGGTTACAAGGTTACGGTGAGCCAGGGGAACCGGAACAATCACCTTGGAGTGCCCCTTACTCTGCTGCAACTCCGGCGAGATACCGATATTGCTGTTGTTGAGGTGGGGATCAATCATCCGGGAGAGATGGCCTTGCTTGCCGATATTACCAGACCGACCCACGCTCTTCTGACCAATATCGGTCATGAACATCTGGAATTTCTTCTTGATCTTGACGGAGTTGCTGCTGCTGAAACACAGCTTTATGACTATCTGCGCCGGAACGGGGGTATTGCGTTCATCAACAACGATGATCTGCGGCTCAGGGATGCTGGCGCAGGACTTTCAGGGAGTCTCTGTTACGGAACGTCGGAAAGTCCTGCTCATAGTTGTTGGGTCAGAGAAATTACTGTGGAACAGGATGGTCGCCTCTCTTTTCTGTTATGTTCGGTTGCTGGCAGCGAAAAGGTTATTCTGAATTTTACCGGCAGGCACAATGTTATCAACGCCGTTGCCGCAGCCGCAGTTGGCTCCCATTTCGGACTTTCACTCCGCCAGATTCGTGAGGGACTTGAGCGTCTCATCCCTGCACCTGGCTGGAAACGGCTTGAGGTCGTTGACTCGTTTGGTCTCAGGATTCTTAATGATACCTATAATGCCAATTCAGACTCTATGCGGCAGGCAATTGAGGCGCTTTGTGATATGCCGTGTGGAGGTAAAAGAGTTGCGGTTCTCGGCGATATGCTTGAACTCGGAGCAGCGGGAGATGTTGAACATGAAACTATTGGCCGTTATATTCAGCAGCGCCCGGTTGATATAGTGCTTACTTTTGGCGACAAGGCCCGACTGATCGGTCAGGAAGCTCCAGGCGCTTGTCGGGGCCATTTCGAAAGCCGCGAACAACTTTTGGCGCAACTCCTTGCTTTGCTTCAAGAGCATGATGTCGTGCTTTTCAAGGGCTCCAGGGGTATGAAGCTCGAACAGGTTGTCGATTCTCTTATTACTGCAAGAACCATAACCAGGTAAGAATACGGTATGCTTTATTATCTGTTGAAGTACATCAACAATATTTTCCACTTTCCCGTACTTCGTGTTATCGAGTATCTTACCTTCAGGGCAAGTGCTGCGGCGATTACGGCGTTGCTGATTACTCTCTTTGCCGGTCCCGGACTCATCAGATATCTGAAAGCCCGGTTTATTGAACCGATAAAGGAGGAGGCGCCTCCGGAACACAAAAAGAAAAAGGCGCTCCCCACTATGGGTGGGTTGCTCATTATATTTTCTATAGAACTTTCCGTATTGCTCTGGTCAAAATTCAATGATCCCCATGTCTGGCTGATCATGCTTGCTGTTTTGTGGATGGGCATTATCGGCTTTATCGATGACTACCGCAAAGTGGTGTTAAAAATCAAGGGGGGGCTATCGGCGCGCTACAAGCTTATCGGACAACTCTCTCTTGGCCTTGTCATAGGGCTCTACACCTGGTTTGATCCGGCGTTTTCGGTACTGCTTTCGACAACAACCGTGCCGTTTTTCAAGCATCTGACTCTTGACTACGGTTTTTTTTATATACCGATCGTTATTTTTATTATTACTGCGGTATCGAATGCGGTAAACCTGACTGACGGGCTTGACGGGCTTGCGGCCGGAAGTTCTGCCATTGTGGTCATGGGTCTCGGGGGCTTTTCTTACCTTGCCGGAAATGCTGTCTATGCCGTGTACCTTAATATTCCGTTTATTCCGGGAGGAGGAGAGGTTGCCGTGGTCAGCATGGCTATTGTTATGTCCTGTGTCGGATTTTTGTGGTTCAACTCCAATCCGGCTGAAATTATCATGGGTGATACCGGATCTCTTGCTCTTGGCAGTGCTATTGCGGTTATTGCCCTTTTGATCAAGCAGGAGCTGCTTCTGCCGTTGATTGCAGGTATATTTTTTCTTGAAGCACTTTCAGTCTCTATGCAGGTGCTCTATTTCAAGTACACGAAAATGAGGTACGGTCAGGGACGGAGAATCTTTTTGATGGCACCTCTTCATCATCATTTTCAGTTGAAGGGATGGGCTGAACAAAAAATCGTGATAAGGTTCTGGATTTTGACCATTCTCTTTTTTCTGGCCAGTCTCATGACCTTAAAACTCAGATAACGGCTATGGATGTAACGGGTAAAAGAGTCTCGGTCATTGGAGCCGGGAAAAGCGGAATTGCTGCTGCAAAGCTGCTCACCCGCGAGGGTGCGGAGGTACTGCTCAGTGAACTCGGCAGGATTGGCGAAAAAGAGCTGTTGTCCCTTCAGGATATGCAGATACGATTCGAAGAGGAGGGCCATTCCGGGAGCGTTTACGATGCTGATTTTTGTGTCATCAGCCCTGGTATTCCGCCTTCTGCACAGGTGGTGAAAACCATGCAGGCGCGAGGGATTCCGCTGTACAGCGAAATTGAAATCGCGAGCCGTTTTTGCAAGGCACGCATTATCGGCATTACCGGTACTGATGGTAAAACAACAACGGCTACGCTTGTTCACCGAATTTGTGAAGAGGATGGTCGTCAGCAGGGGTATCGCTCATACAGTGTTGGCAATATTGGTGTGCCGTTTTCTTCAATGGTGAGTGAGATGAGCGCCTCAGATGTCGCCGTTGTCGAACTGAGCAGTTACCAACTGGAGCGGTGTTTTACTTTCAGGCCTGATGTTGCCGTTATTACCAATATTACGCCGGATCATCTCGACCGCTATGAACATGACATGCAGCGGTATGCTGACGCGAAGTACAGGATTTATATGAACCAAAGCGGGAGTGATACGCTTGTCTTCAATTCGGACGACCCGTTGCTCAGAGCCCATTTCAGTGGTGCTGCGGATCGATTTCCTTTCAGGATTCTTCCTTTTGGCATGGAACCTGCACCTGAGAGAGGCGTTGATAGCCGTCTGGTTTTGCTTGACGGGGAGGCGATTGTTGTGCGACAGGTCAGTGGAGAAGAGCGGTTCATGGTCACATCAGATTTTCTGAAAAACAGTTTTCGGGGACGTCACAATATCTCAAATGTGCTTGCGGCGGTAGCTGCAGCGAGGGCGCTTGGTATCGGCAACGAGGCGGTGCGTTCAGCGCTCAGGGAGTTCAAGGGTGTCGAACACCGACAGGAATATGTGATGACTCTCAATGGGGCGGACTGGGTTAATGATTCAAAAGCAACGAACATCAATGCGATGCGGCAGGCCATTGAGGCGGTGCCCTCTACAGCGGTGCTTATTGCCGGCGGAAGGGATAAAGGCAACGATTATGCTTCAATCGCCGAACTGGTTCGCAGCAAGGTCTCTCTGCTCATTGCTATAGGAGAGTCGAAGGCTAAAATAGCATCTTTTTTTGATGGTCTTGTTGCCCTTAAAGTTGCGGCATCACTCGACGAGGCTGTTTCGTTTGCCAGTGAGGCCGCTCTGCCCGGGCAGACGGTGCTTTTTTCGCCCGGGTGCGCGAGCTTTGACATGTTCAAGAATTTTGAGGAGCGCGGCCAGCGGTTTAAACAATGCGTGCATCGCTTATCGTTATGATGAATACCGACACTCTTTCTTCTGTTGAAGAGAGCCCTCCCCAGGAAGCGCTTTCACCCTCTTCACGTGGAGAGGTTATTGCCGGAAAATTGCTGATGCTTATTGTCTCCCTTCTTATATGCATAGGGATTGTCATTGTCTACAGCAGCGGAGCAGGATGGGCGGTAACGAAGTATTCGAACTCCGAGTATTTCCTGTGGCGTCAGCTTACCTTTGCAGTCCTTGGAACAGGTACCATTGTGCTGGTGGCAATGATTGACTATCATGTGTTCTGGAAGACCAGCAAGATTATTCTTTTTTCCGGTATTGTTCTCCTTACCCTTCTTCTTGCCATGAAAGCTGTTGGTCTTATTTCAGGGGCGGCACGCTGGATAGGCTATGGACCTCTCAAATTCCAGGTATCCGACTTTGCGAAGTATGCCATTATCTTTCATTTCTCGAGGCTAATCAGTGAAAAACAGGCCTATATAAAGGATCTCAATAACACCTATTATCCCCTCCTTACCCTTCTGATGATTGTCGTTGCCCTTGTGGCTCTTGAACCGAACTTCAGTACGGCGTCACTTATTGCTGTGATAGGGTTTACCCTTATGTTTATTGGTGGCGTGAATATTCGCCATCTTCTGGCGACGGCATCGCTGCTTATACCTATAGCTGCGGTTTTTGCTATTGCTGCGCCATATCGTGTTGCCCGTCTGCTCTCCTTTACGAGTGGAGATGAAAAAGGGTTGAGCTATCAGGTTGTACAGGCATTGATCGGTCTTGGCAACGGCGGACTCTTTGGCCTCGGTATCGGAGCCAGCAAGCAACGGGAACTCTATCTGCCACTCTCCTATAACGATTTTGTCTTTGTCATTATCGGCGAGGAGTACGGCTTTATCGGCGCGGTTGCTGTCATTGCGCTGTTTGCAGGATTTTTTGTCTGTGGTCTTATCATCGCCAAGCATGCTCCCGATAATTTTGGTAAATATGTAGCAAGCGGAATTACTATCGCGATTACTCTTTTTGCTTTTGTTAATATTGCTGTTGCCTGTCATCTCTTGCCAACCACTGGTGTTGCGTTGCCTTTTATCAGTTATGGAGGGACCGCTCTCCTGTTTAACTCTCTTGGGGTCGGTATTCTTATGAGTATATCGCGACATAAAAAAAATGTGATGGAAAAGGGTGTTCTCTTTGAGGTTACAGGAGGCAAAAACCTGTGAAAGTACTTTTTGCGGGCGGGGGAACCGGCGGCCATTTATATCCCGCCATTGCTATGGCAGCAGAACTCGGGAAACTGGTTCCTGGGGTTGAAATTTCATTTGCCGGCACAACCGCAGGTATAGAGGCTACAGAAGTGCCAAGACTTGGCTTCCGGCTGCACCTTATTCCGGTCAGAGGTTTGAAAAGAGGGCGTTCTCTGGCCAATCTGATAGCGAATATCGGTGTGCTTGCTGATTTTGCCGGGGCTCTGGGCCTGGCGGTTTCTCTTGTCCGGCGGCAGGCCCCCGATGTTGTTGTCGGGACCGGTGGATTTGTCAGCGCGCCTCTTCTTTTTGCGGCGCAGCTCATGGGGAAAAAAACACTTATTCAGGAACAGAATGCTTTTCCCGGAGTAACGACAAAACTGCTTGCAGCGCTTGCCAGTGAAGTGCATCTCTCTTTTGAGGAAGCTCGCAGGTTTCTCCCAAAAACGCAGCGAATCTTTGTTTCCGGCAATCCAGCCCGCTCTTTTGAGCTGCTGGAGCCAGCTGTTGCAAGAAGCCGTTTTGGTTTGCACGAAGCACGCCCTACTCTCCTTGTTTTTGGCGGCAGCCGGGGAGCTCGTTCGATAAACAACGCCGTACTTCTGCGGCTTGGTGAGATTACTGCTTCTGCCAATCTTGTCTGGCAAACCGGAGCGCTTGATTTTGGACGTCTCAAGGAGCTGGTGTCGCCCTCCCCGTATCTCTGGATTGCACCTTACATTGAAGATATGGGTGCGGCATACAGTGCTGCAGATCTTGTTCTTTGCCGTGCAGGCGCTTCATCTCTTGCCGAGCTGACCAATCTTGGCAAGCCTTCGGTTCTCATCCCCTATCCTTATGCCACAGGTGACCATCAGCGCCATAATGCACGGGCACTTGTGGACAATGGGGCAGCCATAGTTGTTGACGATGACCGTCTCGGAGAGGAGGTCTCGTCAGCCACCATTCTTGAGTTGCTGCATGATGCAGAAAGGCTGAAAAATATGGGCGCTGCAACACGAAAACTGGCACATCCCGATGCATCCCGTCAACTTGCCCGGCGAATCATCACTCTTGCAGAATAAACATTAACGAAGAGGACTCATCATGGAATTGGGAACAACAAAAAGCGTTCATATTGTAGGAATAGGTGGCGCGGGGATGAGTGCTATCGCTGAACTGCTCCTGAAGTCGGGCTTCGGTGTTTCCGGTTCTGATCTTTCGTCAGGCGAGGTGACCGACAAACTTGCCGAGCATGGGGCAATAATTTATAAGGGACATCGGGCCGAACAGGTGGTTTCGTGTGATGTTGTTGTTTACTCCTCGGCCATCAGGCCTGAAGAAAATATAGAGATTCTTGCGGCTGAGAAGGCAGGCATTCCTGTCATCAAACGGGATGAGATGCTTGGCGAGCTGATGCGCTATAAGTATGGAATATGTATTTCCGGCACTCATGGAAAGACAACGACGACAGCCATGATTGCCACCATGCTTATCGAATCAGGTGAATCGCCGACCGTCATGATTGGTGGTATATCGGACTATCTGAAAGGGAGTACGGTTGTTGGTGAGGGAAAATTCATGGTTATCGAGGCCGATGAATATGATCGTGCTTTTCTGAAGCTTACCCCGACCATTGCCATTGTCAACAGCCTTGAGTCTGAGCATATGGACACTTACGGGACACTTGATGAACTGAAGCAGGCTTTTATTGCTTTTGCCAACAAGGTGCCTTTTTATGGAAGGGTGATCTGTTGTGTTGACTGGCCGGAGATTAGGAAGATTATTCCATCTCTCAATCGTCTCTATACCACGTTCGGTATTGAGGAGTCAGCAAATGTCATGGCATCAGACATTGTTTTTGCAAAAAATCATACCAGCTTTACTATTCAGGCTTATGGTCGAGAGTACCCTGATGTTTGCATCAATGTGCCGGGCAGACACAATGTGCTCAATGCTCTGGCCGCTTTTTCGGCGGGTCTTGAACTGGGGATAATGCCTGAACGGCTGATAGCCGGGCTTGGCCGGTACAGCGGTATGAGAAGAAGGTTTCAGGTGAAGTACGATAATGGTGCAGGGCTTATGGTTGTGGACGATTACGCTCACCACCCTTCTGAAGTCAAGGCTACCGTCAAGGCCGCTAAAAGTGGATGGCTTGATTCCAGAGTAGTCGCGGTTTTTCAGCCTCATCTCTTTTCCCGCACCAGGGAATTTGCTGATGAGTATGGCTGGGCGCTTTCACGGGCCGATGTTGTTTATGTTGCTGATGTCTATCCTGCCCGTGAAAAGGCCGTTGACTATCCGGGAGTCAATGGTGACCTGGTTGCTGCTGCTGTCCGCAAGGCAGGTGGTAGGCATGTTGAGTTTATTGCCGACATGGAGGCGCTTTTTACCGCACTCCAGGGCTATTCAGTCAACGGAAACATGCTTCTTTTCATGGGTGCCGGGGATATTACCCAACTGGCTTCGAGAGTTGCCGAATTCTGCCGTCAGTCAGGATCGATCAGTTATGTCTGATTCCGAATACCATGAATTTCCTGGCGCTCTGCCGGATGGTGAGGAAATCCCGCGCGATGTTGCCCCTCCTTCTGCGGGGGGCAACGGGTTTGTGTCGTTATTTATTTTGCTGATAGTGTTTGCCGTTCTTGCGGGGTTAGTCTCTGTTGCCTCGCACTGGAAAAAAGAGGTCGTTGTCCGGGATTTTGTTGTTGATGGTATCTCGATTATTGCTGACCGGGAGCTTTTATCACGCATCATGGTTTTTAAAGGCAGAAACCTCCAGGAGCTTGATATAGAAGAGTTGAAACAGAGGATTATGGTTATTCCCTATCTCAGAGACGCCGTGATCAGCAAGGAGCTGAACGGGATCGTCCGTGTCAGGGTTATAGAGCGGGAACCGGTTGCCTTAACCGTTATTGACGGACGCATGACGGTTCTTGATCGTGAAGGATTTCTTCTTCCCTGGAAGCCCGTGGTTGCAGAGCGTTTCCCGAAATTGCTTGAAATTGCCGGAATAAGCCATCTGAAAACTGCCGGGAATGGCTTGCAGCAACTGGACAGGCATGATGTTGTCTTGATCCTGAACTTTCTTGAGGCTCTTTCAGAGACGGAGTATGCAAGCATCCTTATCCGCGAACTTCATCTTGCAGGCAACAATATGACATGGTACATTGCCGTTCAGGCTCCGACCCGTTTTATTGTGGGTAATGAAGGTAACTTCAAGGAAAAGTTGAAAAAATTTGAGATATTCTGGCAAAAGGTCATTTCAAAAAAAGGTTTTGGATGTTATGACACTGTGGATCTGAGGTTCAGGGACAGGATTTTTACCACGGATATTGTATCTCCACAGGTGCCACAGGATATTTCTCAATGAAAATTATGCAAGTATAGAACGATGCTGAAAAGCAATATTGCAGTAGGTCTTGATATTGGAACAACCAAGGTGTGTGTCGTTGTTGCTGAAAAAGATGAAATAGGAAAACTCAACGTGCTTGGCAAGGGACGTTCAAATTCCGATGGTCTTCAACGGGCAACAGTGGTTAATATAAATAAGACGGTAGCATCTATCCGGGCAGCCGTTGCTGATGCTGAAAGAGAGTCTTCTATCCGGATCCATGGAGTCAATGTCGGAATATCCGGCGCCCATGTTCATTGTATTCACAGTAATTCGGAAATAAGCATCAATCAGACAGGGATTGTCAATGAGTCTGATGTGAAACGGTTTCTTGAAAAAGCCAAGACGAATATCCGGTATCTTGATATCGATCATGAAATTATTCATGTCATTCCCCAGGAATTCATTGTTGATGATCAGGATGGGCTCCTGGACCCGATAGGTATGGCGGGAACCACCATGAGAGGCAGTGCCTATATTGTTGTCGGTTTGAGAACAAAGATCCGTAATATCAGGCAGTGTGTCGAGAAGGCTGGTCTTGAAATCAGTGCCGTTACCTTTGAGCCCGTAGCTTCCGGCATGGCCGTCATGAAAGAACGCGAGAAAAAAAGTGGTGTTGTTGTTATTGACATCGGCGGCGGAACTACCGAGGTCGCCATCTATATTGACGGAGCAATCCGTTATTCAGAGGTCATCAAGGTTGCGGCCAATGATGTTACTCATGATATTGCGCATGGAGTGAAGGCGCTATACGAGGTTGCTGAAGATTTGAAAATAAAGCATGGTTGTGCATACAGCAAGCTCAGTGGTGAGGATGAGGAGCTGCTTATTGAAGGTATCGAAGGCAGACCGCAAAAATCCGTTCCGAAGAGCTCCCTGACGATGATTATTGAAGCCAGAATGATGGAGATTCTGGAGCTGGTGCGGGACTCGGTCAAGCGGTCTGGCTATTACGAATACCTCAATGCAGGCGCAATTATAACGGGCGGCGGTTCGCTTCTGCCGGGAGCCGAAGAGCTTGCCCGGGATGTTCTCGGACTTGATATTCGAATCGGCTATCCGGAAGGGGTATCTGGAGGGATCAAGGGTTCCGTCAACAATCCTATGTATGCAACCGTGATGGGTCTTGTTGCCCATGCATTTCAGAATAACCTCTCAGTAAATCACAGTTTTGCTTCGACCGCAGAGGTTCTGCCAACTGAGGCGCCTGAAGGCATCCAGGAAGAACCTGTGGTGCAGGAGCAAAGTCCTGCAGGGAAAAAAATTGTTGACAGGATGAAGAAATTTTGGGATAATCTGTGATGAGCGAGCTAACAAGAGCGTTTTAAAGGGGAGGAATGAGCAATGGCATTTGAGCTGGACCCGGGCCTGTTTGACAGCGACCAGGGCAAAGGGGTTACTATAAAGATTGTTGGCGTTGGTGGTTGCGGCGGCAATGCGGTTAACAATATGATTGACCGTAAAATAAGTGGTGTTGAATATATTGTGTTTAATACCGATCGTCAGGCGCTTCTGAACTCGAAGGCGCCTCTCAGAGTGCAGATTGGCAAGAAGGCAACGAGCGGATTGGGTGCCGGAGCAGATCCTGCAAAAGGTCGTCAGGCGGCCGAGGATGACAAGGAAATTATTGCGGCTCAGCTTCGAGGCGCCGATCTTGTTTTTATTGCAGCAGGTATGGGTAAAGGCACCGGTACGGGTGCTGCACCGGTTATTGCCTCCATTGCAAGAAATATGGGGATTCTTACCATTGGTGTGGTGACCAGGCCCTTCAACTTTGAAGGCCAGGTAAAATCGAAGATTGCTGATGGAGGTATCGCCGAACTGAGAAAATATATCGATACTCTTATTCTTGTCGAAAACGAAAAGATTCTGAGTATTGCTGAAGAGGGAGTCAGCGCCACGGAGGCATTCAACATGGCGAACGATGTTCTCTACAGGGCGGCAAAAGGCATTGCTGACATTATTACCCGTCACGGCCATGTTAATGTTGATTTTGCCGATGTCCGGAGCATTATGTCCGGAGCTGGCGATGCGGTTATGGGTTCTGCGGCTGCTGCGGGTGAGCGTCGGGCAATGAAGGCCTCATCGGATGCAATTAACAGTCCTCTTCTTGAAGGAGTGTCGATAAAGGGAGCCAAAGGGGTGCTGGTCAACATTACCGGAGAGGTTACCATGCGGGACATGTCGGATGCCATGAACTATATTGAAGAACAGGTCGGCAGTGATGCCAAGATTATCAATGGCTATGTCGATGAGCCCCAGGTTTCAGGAGAGATAAGGGTCACTGTTATTGTTACTGGTTTCAAGAGAAAGGATCGTGACGACGGAAAGGCTTCGGCAGTACGCCATCCTGTTGCCCAGGTACCGGGCATGAGGCCTGGGCAAATTCACGCATCCGTTCGACAGACCGCCTCTCTTGCTCCTGAACGGAAGGAGGAGGATTTGCGGATACCTGCTTATATCAGAAGACAGTTATCAATTCATGATCCTCATGAGGTTGGCGTGCGGAAAAATCCCGGTCAGGATGTTGATCACAATCCGTCGCTGTCAGGAGAGAGAGCAGAGCATGAAGACAAAATTCAGAAAGGTTTATCAGATACACCGGCATATCTTCGCCGGAAAAACAACGGAAATTAAAAGGGGTTTATGAGCTATAAGACGCTTTCCGCAGAACATGCGGTAGCAAGAATCAAGTCGGGAGACAGGGTATTTTTGCATACAGCGGCCGCAACGCCGCAACGGTTGATTGAAGCTATGGTTGCTCGGGCTGACCAGTTGAAAAATGTTGAAATTGTCAGCCTTCATACGGAGGGAGACGCTCCTTATGCCAGGCCGGAATATCGCGAGAGCTTCAGGTTGAATGCCTTGTTTGTTGGTAAAAATGTTCGCAAGTCGGTTCAGGGCGGTGATGGTGATGCAATCCCGGTGTTTCTCAGCGATGTTCCTTCGCTTTTTTATAACGGGATTCTTCCGCTCGACGTTGCTCTGGTCCATGTCTCTCCTCCTGATCGCCACGGATACTGTTCTCTTGGAGTGTCGGTAGATGCCACCCTGGCGGCAGTGCATGCTGCGAAGGTGGTTATCGCCCAGGTGAATCCAAACATGCCCCGTACCCACGGGGAAGGGATGCTTCATACCAGCAAGATTCACGCAATGGTTGACGTGGACGACCCTCTGCCTGAAACTCCCCTTCACGTCCTGAGTGATATTGAGATTGGAATAGGTCGTCATATTGCCTCCATTGTCGAGGATGGCGCCACGCTTCAGTTGGGTATTGGCGCAATTCCTGACGCAACCCTTGCGGCTCTTACCGGTCACCGGGATCTGGGTATTCATTCCGAAATGTTTTCTGATGGAGTGGTTGAGCTGGTGGAAAAAGGGGTCATCAACGGCAGCAAAAAAAGGAGTCACCGGGAGATTATCGTTGCAAGCTTTCTTGTTGGAACCAGGCGTCTCTATGATTTTGTTGACGATAATCCTCTTGTAGAAATGCTTCCTTCCGATTATGTCAATGATACACGGGAGATTCGCAAAAATCCACGGGTTACTGCTATTAACAGTGCTCTTGAAATTGACATGTCCGGTCAGGTATGTGCCGACTCGATTGGTCAGAAATATTTTTCCGGTGTTGGCGGTCAGATGGATTTTATAAGGGGGGCTGCCCTTTCAAAGGGCGGGAAGCCTATCATTGCATTGCCGTCAACCACGAAAAACGGTTTGTCGAGGATTGTTCCACAGCTTAAGCCGGGTGCCGGTGTCGTCACCACCAGGGCTCATGTGCAGTATGTGGTTACCGAGTATGGTATTGTTAACCTGCATGGCAAAAATCTCAGGCAGAGGGCGGAAGCCCTTGCAAGTATCGCGCATCCCGATTTCAGGGAAGAAATATGCCGTCAGGCTCATGCACTCTACGGTTCTTACGGCAAGAGCTTTATGTAACAGGCCTCATCGAGGCCTGACACCGATCAGGGAGACCATACGTCCGGTTTTTCCCTGATCGCGCCGGTAGGAAAAGAAAAGGTTACTGTTACGGTATGAGCAGAACGGAGACATCTCAATATTTGATGCAGGTATTCCTGAGGCGAGCAGTTGCTGGTAGTTGACCATACCAAGATCCAGCAGGTATTTTTCTTCATCAGGCGCGAAAGGGGAGCGGGTACTGGTATCGGGAGGAAACCCATTTGCAATCTCCTTGTCAACTTCATAGACGTTAGCCGAAATTCCTGTTCCTATATAGGCAAAACACTCTGCCGGTATCGATTGAAAGCGGCTTGTCATGGCAGCAACAGTTTTAACAACAATCTGCCCGGCAGTACCTTTCCAGCCAGCATGAATTGCGCCTGAAGCATGATGCTGCGGGTCATAGAGCAGCACTGGATAGCAGTCTGCGGTAAAGATGCACAGGAAGAGGTTTTTTTTGTCGGTCATAAGAGAGTCATAACCCTGGTATTTCCCCGGTTTTTCTGCAGAGAGTATCTCTGTGCCGTGTACCTGATCAGAGCGTACCAATTGTTCGGGTTTAATGCCTGCCGAAGCACACAGTCGCCGGGTGTTTTCATCAACCAGTTCAGGGCTATCCCCGGTATTGCCTCCGAGGTTCAGGGAGGAATACTCCCCGCAGCTTACCCCTCCTTTTCTTGTGCTTTGCAGGGCGATGAGCCCAGGGTGCTGGCGAAAGCAGTTTGGTACGATATATTCCGGTGCCATACTGTGCGTGCTGAAATTTTTCGTATTTGTCGTTGCCAGACGGGGCTGTAATGAAATAATATGATTTTTTTCAATCTCGTTATCTATCGGCAAGAGAATTTCCGGTAAATGGATTCATTATTTCTGGAAGTAGTGTTATCTTCGGACTCATGACACGGAAATCACGGTGGCCCTGGTTATCTTCTTTTTTAGTCGAATGCAGGTGAAGGTCTGATAATAAAAAAGGATGCTCATTGAAAACAAATTCTGATGAAGAGAGCTTTCCGGATCAGTTCGGGCGCTCTGTTCGGGCGATGTCCGATTACATGGGTATTGGTCTGCAGATAGCGGTAAGCTTCGCTTTTTTTGTGTTGGCTGGGTATTGGGCTGACGGCAAGTTTGGCACGTCACCATTGCTGCTTCTGGCTGGAGTTGTGCTCGGCATGTTTGGTATGGCGTTGGTGCTTATGAAGGTTGTTCGGCAGGCAAACAAAAAAAATTAGGGCATATTTTTGGTTATTACATTTGTTTATCAAGAAAGAAACAGATCTTATGAAGCCTTTGTTTGAATTTCTTATTAAGTTATGTATCTTATCCGTCATTTTATGGGCGATAATTTTTATTGCTCTTGATCCGGGTGCTACTGACCGATATTCAGTGTTTCTTGCATGGATAATGGTTGTAACCAATACTGTTGCAGGGTATCTGCTTTTTGAGTATGCTCTTGATAAGGAGTCAGTCGTTTTCACCAAGGTTGTGTTCGGCGGACTTATGGTTCGGTTGCTTTTGATGATGGTGCTTATTGCGGTTGTTCTTCTCAGGCATCTGGCTGTTACCAATGATTTTGTGTTCTCATTTTTTGCTTTTTACTGTATCTATGTGATTGTTGAGATTCTAGGGTATCAAAAGAAAAACAAACAGAAAAAGAATACTGCATGAAACGGATAAACGTTCTACAACCGAAGGCTCTTCTCAAGGTTTTTGCTGTTCTTGTACCTCTCCTTCTCAATGGTTATGGTATTGCTGCCGCCTCTACTGAACAGTTGCCGAGTGTTTCCCGAAATGAAGTGGTCGCGGCTCCGGCTGTTGAAGCTGCACATGGCGCTCAGGCAGCTCCTGAAGAGGAGAAGGCAGGAGATGTGATCATGCATCATATTCTCAATAACAGGGTATTTGCTTTTCCCCCTTTTGGCAGCGTAGAGCTTCCCGAAATTAAGGTTGGAGGATTTGATATTTCCATTACCAAACATGTGGTGATGCTCTGGGTTGTATCGGCAATTCTTCTGGTAATCTTTTCCATAGTTGGTGCCAAGTACAAGAAGATGACCCCCAGTCAGGCGCCCAAGGGGCTGGTTAACGCCATGGAGGCGCTGGTTGAGTTTATCCGCACTGATGTGGCCAAAGCCAATATCGGGAAGGAATATGAAAAGTATCTTACCTACCTTCTGACGGTCTTCTTTTTTATTCTGCTCTGCAATCTTATGGGCCTTGTTCCCTACGGAGCAACTGCTACAGGCAATATCAACGTCACGCTGACGCTTGCGACCTTTACTTTTTTCCTTACACAGATGGCGGCATTGAAAGCACATGGCATCAAGGGGTATCTTGCCCATCTTACAGGAGGAACTCATCCGGCACTCTGGATTATTATGATTCCGATTGAATTTATCGGATTGTTTACCAAGCCGGTTGCTCTAACGATACGGTTGTTTGCCAATATGACGGCGGGTCACATTGTGATCCTCAGTCTGATCTTTATCAGCTTTATTCTTAAGAGCTATATCGTTGCAGTCGTTATGTCGGTTCCATTCTCAATATTTATCTATCTGCTTGAACTCTTTGTGGCTTTTCTTCAGGCATTTATCTTTACGATGCTCTCTGCACTTTTTATAGGCCTTGCTTCTGCCCATGAGGGACATGACGAGCATGAGGCGGGAGTTGCTTCACATTAAAATGGTGTATGGATTATCAAGGAATAACTCTTATTTTCAGGCTTTTTATTGACTGGTTTTAATGAAAACTTACAAAAAAAATAAACGGGGGTAATTACAAGATGGAAGGTTTAGGTTTGGGTTATTTAGGCGCCGGTATTGGTGCTGGTCTTGCTGTTATCGGAGCTGGTCTTGGTATTGGTAACGTAGCAGCTTCTGCTGCCGAAGGCGTTGCTCGTCAGCCTGAAGCGACTGCGGACATCCGTACTACCATGATTATTGCTGCAGCTCTTATCGAAGGTGTTGCTCTGTTCGGCGAAGTTATCTGCGTGCTTCTTGCTCTTAAGTAAGATTGCGGGCGCTCTGCAGATTCGATAGAAAAGATATCCCGATTGCGGCTTATTTCCCCAAGCCGTTATCGGGTTTTATTAATCGTTAACGGAAACATTGTTCATGCTTACGTCAGGAGTTATACTTCTTGCCGGTAGTCTTTTGAGCCCGGAACCCGGCCTTATTTTCTGGACTGCGATAACATTTATTCTTGTCTTGCTTATTCTGAAGAAGATTGCGTGGGGCCCTATTATAACGGCTCTTCAGGATCGGGAAAAGGGAATTCAGTCATCTATTGACCGTGCACATCAGGCCAAGGATGAGTCTGAAGCTATTCTGCGTAAAAACAGGGAACTGCTTTCAAAAGCTGATGCTGAAGCCGACAGGATTCTTCGCGAAGGAAAGGACTATGCCGAAAAGCTGCGCGCTGATATCACCGAAAAGGCTCAAAGTGAGGCTAAAAAAATGATTGCATCGGCGAAAGATGAAATAGAGCAGGAAAAACGCCGGGCTCTCGATGTGCTAAGGAATGAAGTTGCTGATCTTGCCGTCAAGGGCGCTGAAAAAATTATCAAGACTGCACTCGATGCTGATATGCAGAAAAAGATCGTTAACAGCATGATTCAGGATTTTTCAACAAAACGTAACTGAAAACTGCCCAAAGTCATGTCAACATTAATTGCAAGTCGTCGATATGCTGCAGCTCTCTTTTCAGCCGCTGAAGAGGGTAATTTTCTTGATCAGATTGTTGAAGAGCTGATAGTGGTCAGGGATGTTCTTCACAATTCACGTGATCTTGTTCATGCTTTGCGCAGTCCGCTGGTTAAAGGCGACAAGAAGATTCATATCCTTGAAGAGATCTTTAGAGGTTTGATCGGGGATAAAATGTTCTTGTTTTTAAGGCTGGTTGCCCAAAAAAAACGTGCAGGCCTTCTTCCACAAATCATTGATGAGTTTCAAATCCTTCTGGATGAAAAACGAGGGGTGATCAATGTTGATGTTGTCAGCGCGGTTCAACTCTCTGATGAACAGGCCAATGATTTAGTGAACAGGCTTGCTCTCTTTACCGGAAAGAAAATTCGGCCACGATTGACTGTCAATGAGGAGTTTATTGGCGGGGTATCCGTGAAAATCGGCGACACGATTTATGATGGTACGATAAGCCACCAGCTTCAGATGCTCAGGCAGGCTTTGGTTTCCGAAAAGGCATGAGAGGCGCAATTGTTTCACGGCTTTAAGAGTCTATAGCCTGCCTGTGCAGGCTATTTTTTTTTCCCTTTTTGATTGTAGCATTTGTAGGCAGTGTTAAAAATTAGTAGCATTGACCATTGGGGCTTTAGCTCAGTTGGTAGAGCGTCTCGTTCGCAATGAGAAGGTCAGGGGTTCGACTCCCCTAAGCTCCACAAGTATTTTCCGCCGATAGTATTTTTATTGATCTGTCGGTTTGAAATTATTTTGTCTTCTCTTTTTTATAAAAAGAACAGGAGTTATTTCTATGTCAGGTTACAGATTTATTTCGCGTTTGGTATTGATGCTTTTTGTAATAGGGTTACTGACAAGTTCCGCCTGCTCCTCCTCAAAACCTGAAACAACAGCTAATTCACTGGTTAATGAGGGTTATACAAGAGCAGTGAAACTGTATGAAAACAGAGATTATGCAGCGGCTATTCTCCGGCTGGAATCATTGCTATTTACCGCTCGTGCAACTGCGCTTGAGGATGATGTCATCTACCTTCTTGGGCAGTCATATTACCATTCTGGCGACTATATGATGGCAGCCGATATGTTTTCCCGGGTACAGCAGATCTCTTCTACCCCTTATGCAAGAACTTCCCAGTTTATGGTTGCAAAGTCCTTTGAACAACTTTCGCCTCATTTTGAGCTTGATCAGCAGTACACCCGTAAATCCATAGAGCAGTATTCCCTGTATCAGGAGCTTTATCCTGTAGCTGATTCATCGAAGATAGCCAGCGATGTCAAGACATGGAAGGAGATGCTGAAGATCAATCCCGAAAATATAGCCTACAAACAGAACTACGCATCAGCAAGAGCACAGTATTCCCGTGTTGACAGCCTGAGATATTCTGAAAAAGCAATCAGGACAATGAGAGAGAAACTGGCTAAAAACTCATTTTTTATAGCACGGCAGTATGTTAGGCTCGGCAAATATAAGGCAGCAGGTATTTTCTACGACGAGGTTATCGCGCATTATCCTGATACCATTTATGACCAGCCCGCTCTTGAAGGAAAGATTGATGTACTGATCAAGAGAAAAAAGTGGTTTGATGCAGGGTTGGCGCTTGACCAATATTTGCAGCTCTTTCCCGAAAAACGGAAAGAAATGCAGGGCATCAGGGATACTATCACGCAGAATTGCAAAAACTGAACGACCTCGATCGTGCATCTGGCAGTTTTCGGCGGTACTTTCGATCCACCGCACAATGGGCATCTTGCTCTCTGCCTGTTTGCCAGAGAGCTGCTTGAAGTTGACCGACTGATTATTTCGGTATCAAATAATCCCTTTAAGCATAACAGGGAATCTGATGACGATCACAGAATGTGCATGGCCGAACTCATTTCTTCTGAAATAAATCGTACAGGTTCTTCCTGTGAGGTCAGCAGATGGGAACTTGAAAAACAGCAACCATCATACACTGTTGAACTTTTGCGGTATCTCCATGCCTGTTTCCCACACGATCGGTTGACCCTGCTTGTCGGAGAAGACAGTTTCAGGGAGTTTTCATCGTGGAAGGAGTATGAGACGCTCTTTTTATTATGCGATATCGTGGTGTTTAGAAGGTCGTCAACAGTGATGAGCAGGCTTCCTTGCCTGACGCCTGATGCCCTGCATGGGAGGACTGCTATAAGATTTATCGATTTCTCCTGTCCTGTTTCCTCAACTGAGGTCAGGGAGCTTGCGGCGTCCGGTAAAACACTGTCCAGAGTTGTTCCAGACTCTGTCCACCGTTATATTATCCGACACGCCCTTTACCGCTGAACCCACTCCTCTACATCGACTCAGGGGCAGAAACGCCAAGAATCCTGAAGCCGTTGCGCAACACCTGACGTGTCGCCAATGAAAGAAACAGTCTTCCTTTACAGATATCAGCTTCCGCCTTCAGTATGGGGCACTCCTGATAAAAACGGTGAAAAAGTTCCGCCAGAGAGTGCAGATACTCAACCATTTTCTGTGGTTCAAGCAAGCGCAGGCTTGTTTTTATCATATCGGGAAAGTCAAGCAAGGCAAAGCCAAGCTGCACTTCAGCAGGAGAGCTGAGCTGGCGCAGAATCTGGTACTCAGCAGCGCGGTCTGAAGCGTTAAACCCGGTTTCCTGCTGAGCCATGCGCAAAAGGCTGCAAATTCGCGCATGAGCATATTGCAGGTAGAAAACCGGATTTTCTTTTGACTGTTTTTTTGCCAGTTCTATATCAAAATTCAGGTGAGAGTCCTTGCCGCGCATAATGAAAAAGAGTCTTGTAGCATCTGCGCCGACATCATCAATCAAGTCGTCCAGCAGATCGGCGTTTCCTTTTCTTGTTGACATTTTAAGGGTTTGTCCGTCAACCGTCGTTGTTACAAACTGGTTTATGGCAATTTTGATGCGGTCGGTATCATAACCGAGGATTTTCAGAGCCTCAATCACATCCGGGTATTCATCGATATGATCAGCACCGAACACATTGACGATCATGTTGAAGCCGCGCTCAAACTTTGTGATATGGTAGGCAATATCAGGCAAGCGATAGCTCGGTTCACCCGAAGATTTGATGAGCACCTTGTCCTTTTCCTGGCCAAGCTTTGTTGTCAGAAACCAGACCGCCCCGTCATATTCGATAATGAACTCTTTTTTTCTGAGTTCGTCAATGACTCTCTGGTTTGCAGCTATGCCGTGACTGTCGGGAGTGTAGAGGGTATGTTCATTGAAAAATGAGTCATGCCGGATACTGAGACGATTGAGCGTTGTGCGTATCGATTTAAAAATGATCTCTTCAGCACTCTTTTTAAAGATATTGATATCTGTACTCTTTTCAAGTGTCGTCCCATGATCGGAGTATATCTTTTCGGCGATATCCCTGATATATTCTCCCTGGTAATGGGTTGCGGGGAACTCAATATCATCTCCACAGCACTCCAGATAGCGGAGCTGTACTGATTCCCCCAAAATCTGCATCTGACGGCCAGCATCGTTGAAATAGTACTCCCGGGTGACCTCATATCCTTGCGTTTCAAAAAGATTCGCTATACAGTCTCCGAGCACCCCTCCCCTGCCACGTCCGATGGTCAGCGGTCCGGTTGGATTGGCACTGACATATTCAACAATAGCTTTTTTGCTCTGGCCGATGTTTCCTTTCCCGTATTCATCTCCCTCAAGCAGCACTTGCTCGACAGACTGCATGATAAAGAGCGGGGTAAGATAAAAGTTGATGAATCCTGCTCCCGCCACCTCAATTCTTGCAACAGTATCCGGCGGAAACGCCAGATGCGGGATGATCTCCTGCGCGAGTTCCCTGGGGTTTCTCCTGCACTCTTTTGCTGCAAGCAAGGCTATATTTGTCGAAAAGTCTCCAAACTTCTTGTCCGAAGGCTGTTCAAGACGGATTGGTTTGTCGGTGGTTACGCCTGCCGAGCAGAGGGCTCTCTGGATAACAGGAAGAAAAAATTCGAGCATAAGATTCGTTATATAAGTGTCGCGGGTTCTCTTCTGGAGAGCTTTTCAAGAAGATCATCAGGACGAAGCTGTGTAAAATCGTCGATAACCTGTACAATATTTTCGAAACTGCTGAAAGCTTCGGCACTGTTTGTCGTCGTTACAGCAACGCAATGCATACCAGCCTTTTGCGCCGCTTCAACCCCGGGCAGGGCATCCTCAAAAACAATACATCCTGAAGGGAAAACACCAAGAAGTTCGGCAGCACGTAAAAAAATGTCAGGATGGGGTTTGCCACGAGGAACCTGAAAGGGGTTAACAATAGCCTGGAATTTTTCAGAAAGGTTCAGGATGCCAAGAACATAATCAATATTTTTCGGGCCTGCGCCAGTGCCGATTCCAAGCAGTATTTGTTGAGCCTCAGCCGCATCAAGAAACCCCTCAAGACCAGGCATTGGTTTGATGAGGTCGCGAGAGGTGACTCGGTAAAGAAAGTCCTTGAGTTCCGTAAGCCGACCGGCCTCAGCTTCACTGATGTTCGGATCAAGAAAGTAGCGGAGCACGTCATGGCCTTTCATGCCTGCTGTTTCGACGAGATATCTCTCTGCATCAAGTCCCTCGAGACCGAAATCTCTGAAAAGTTGAACCCATGAGTTTGCATGAAAGCGCATATTATCGGTCAGCACCCCATCCATATCGAAGATAAATGCGTGTCTTTCGTTGTTCAGCATTTGACTTGTCCGTGATGGATGGAGAAAGTTGTTTCGCCAAGCTTCATGGCAGCTCTCACCTGCTGCATGGTATGGTTGGCAATGAGCCGCGCCTTTACCTCACCCTCAAAGAGAATATCTTTTACAAGATCAATATTCATTTCAAAATACTGACGTTTTTCAAGCAGTGGTGCTAGCTCCCTGGAAATATTTGCAGCGCAGAGTTTCTTGCAATCGACACAGCCAAGCGTTCCCGCACGGCAATCTTCTTCTACAGAAAAGAGTTGATCGGGCGAGGCAAATTTGGCATGATAACTGAAAACCGTGCAGATTTCAGGGTGTCCAGGATCATTTTTCCGGATTTTTTGAGTATCCGTTACCGCCGTGCGCATTTTTTTCAGAACATCATCAGGCCCGTCCGTCAGCAGAATGGTATTGCCAAGCGATTTTGACATTTTTGCTTTTCCGTCGAGCCCAACAAGGCGTGAGAATTTTGTTATTTTTGGAGCTGGTTCAGCAAAGACCTCTCCGAGAACAGGGTGAGGATACTGGTTGTTGAATTTACGCGCAATCTCCCTGGTAATTTCAACATGTGGAATTTGATCCTCACCCACAGGCACAACATTCCCTTTGTAGAGAAGAATATCTGCGGCCTGGAGAACAGGGTAACCGAGGTGGCCATAGATCAATGATTCCATATTCAGATCGCGCACCTGCTCTTTGAGGGTCGGGTTTCTTTCGAGGCGCGATGAGGTAATCAGCATGGCAAAAATCAAAAAAAGCTCAGCATGTTCCTTGACTTGTGACTGGCGGAAAACGGGACTTTTTTCGGGATCAATACCTGCGGCCAGCCAGTCGATCAGCATGTCGAGAGTATGGTTATAGATCTCGCCGGTTTCCAGTGATGTTGTCAGGTTATGATAATCGGCAATAAGAAAGCATGTTTCGTAAGCTCTTGAACCGTTTTGGTCAAGCAGATTCTGTTGCTCAACCCAGCTTTCAAGGGCTCCGGTATAATGGCCGAGATGGAGTTTGCCGGTTGGGCGCATTCCGCTTAAAATCCGCTGTGTTTCCATAAAAATCATTGTTGCCGCATCAACCGGCAGAAAGGGCGGCTGTTTCAGGCGGGGTCGTAAAGTTTTCGATGATTAAAGCACTCTATGTTTCGGAAGTTATAACAGTTGACAGAAAGATAAAAGGTATTTGTTTGTTTTTTGTTTTCAGTGCACTATGTAGTATATTTGCCAACTTGTTTTCGTTTCATGTTGGAGAATAAGAATTCGAAAACCTGCCTCTTTGGAGAGTAAGTCCTATACAACGCTCAGTTGCCCAACCATGTCAGATCCGGAAGGAAGCAGCATCCGGTAATTTGAGTGTGTGATATAGTAAGCTTGCTCTCCTTTTTTATTTACATCACGTTTAATCGCATCGGGAGCAGTTATGCCATCAGGATTCAGCAAAGAGGAGTTACTGAGCGCGCCGGTACGTCATATTGATATCAAGCAGTTGAATATTGTGCCACTCATCGACCAGATGAGCGATACCGCATTTCAGGCAAGGAATCTGGCAAGAGCGGCATCTATTCTGGATCTTATGCAGCAGGACAAGGAGTGTGCCGTTATTCTTACTCTCACTGGTTCACTGATCAGTGCTGGACTAAAGCAGGTCATTATTGATATGATCGACAACAATATGGTTGATGCCATTGTCTCCACCGGCGCCAATATTGTTGATCAGGACTTTTTTGAAGCTCTTGGATTCCGTCACTATAAGGGAACCCAGTTTATCGACGATGCCATTCTCCGGGAGCTGCATATCGACCGCATTTATGATACTTATATTGATGAGGATGAGCTTCGTGTCTGTGATGATACCACGGCGATTATAGCCAACTTCATGACGCCCGGGGTTTACTCTTCACGAGAGTTCATCGTCGAAATGGGTAAATATATAGAGGAAAATAATCTTGACAGGAACTCTATTGTCTATAAAGCCTATGAAAAGGGAGTGCCGATTTTTTGTCCGGCATTTTCTGACTGCTCTGCCGGGTTCGGTTTGGTAAACCACCAGTGGAACAACCCCGATCAGCATGTGGCCATCGATTCAGTCAAGGATTTTCGTGAATTGACCAAAATAAAGATCGAGAACGACAAGACAGGGATTTTAATGATCGGTGGCGGGGTTCCAAAAAACTTTACCCAGGATATTGTTGTTGCCGCAGAGGTGCTCGGTTATGAAGAGGTGACCATGCACACTTATGCTGTGCAGATAACTGTCGCAGACGAACGGGATGGAGCCCTTTCAGGTTCAACCCTCAAAGAGGCAAGTTCGTGGGGCAAGGTTGATACTGTTCATGAGCAGATGGTTTTTGCCGAGGCCACTATTGCCCTGCCTCTTATTGCTGGTTATGCCTATCACAAACGCAACTGGGAAGGTCGCCAGGCCAAAAACTTCAATGCCATGCTGAATCGTCAACAGGTAAAAATCTGAGGAGAAAAAATGAAATTTTTTATTGATACAGCCAATCTTGAAGAAATTCAGGCAGCAAAAGAACTTGGTGTTCTTGATGGCGTGACGACCAACCCGTCGCTGATTGCTAAAATTGTCGGGGATCCGTCCAATTTTACCTGGCAGGATTTCAAGGAGCATATCGGCAGAATTTGCGCCATTGTTGATGGCCCGGTGAGTGCTGAGGTGACCTCGCTTGAAACGGCAGGGATGATTGCCGAAGGAGAAGAGCTTGCCGAAATTCATGAAAATGTGGTCATCAAATGTCCGCTTACACTGAATGGTCTTAAAGCTATAAGCCATTTTTCCGTGCGAGGAATCCCTACCAACGCTACACTGGTTTTTTCGCCTAATCAGGCGTTGCTTGCCGCTAAGGCAGGGGCCAGCTATGTCAGCCCTTTTGTCGGGCGGCTGGATGATATCAGTACGGAAGGAATGGCGCTTGTCAAGCAGATTGTTACCATTTACGACAATTATGGCTTTATGACCGAGGTCATTGTCGCCAGCGTCCGACACCCCCAACATGTCGTTGATTCTGCAATGATTGGTGCCGATATTGCCACCATTCCCTACAGCGTGATTCGACAGCTTGTCAGTCATCCTCTGACCGATCTCGGGCTTAAAAAGTTTACAGAAGATGCGGCTGTCATGAAAAAATAGCGAAAGGTTAAGCTTCCGGAAGCTGCAGATTCTGTGATGCAAGGGCTGTTTTCATAGTGAGGTTATCGGGAGATAACCTCAATCTTGACTTTAGCGGTGCCTTTTTCGAAGAATCCCAGTCGTTTTGCCGCTTCAGTACTCAGATCAATAACACGGTCGTCGACAAACGGCCCCCGATCATTGACCCGGACAATAATTGATGTGCGGGTATCAAGATTGGTTACCTTTACAAGAGATGGCAAAGGAAGATATTTGTGTGCAGCGCTTGGCTTTGCGGGGTCGAAAATTTCCCCGTATGACGTTAACTGTCCCTTATGCTGGTCAAGAGTTTCCTGACCGTACCACGAAGCAATACCAGTCTCCTCGTACGCAATTGCCTCCTCATAGCTCATCGGGACATAAACCTTGCCTTCGATGCTATAGGGATTATTCTTGATTTTCCCCAGCCGATAAGCCTCTTCGGGTGAAATGCCTGTAAAATCAAGCCTTGAAGAGGAACACGAACTGAGGGCCAGGGGCAACAACAGAAATCCCGCCAGTAAAACCTTGCGCATTGTCCTGTTCATGGTTAATTTAATTTCTCTTAAACATAGCCATTAAACAGGAATTTCCCTTATTTCCCTGTATTTTTCAGTGCTGTTGTATTTTATGCAGCATATTCGGTGGTATGCTCGTTTACTGAGAGATTCATGGAGATTTACGGAAAGTAATTATGGCAGGCCAACAAAAAGTGCGAAACTCTTTTGGCGTTCTTATTCTTCACGGCTTTACAGCGACGCTTGACAGTGTCAATGCGTTGTCTGAGCCCCTCCGGGCTCTTGGCATACCGGTCAGCATTCCTCTGCTTGCTGGTCATGGAGCATCATCGCCTGAGGCGCTTCGAGGAGTCAGATGGGAGGCATGGATGGCCGATGCCGATCAGGCTCTTCAAAAGCTGAGCGTTGATGCGGAGCAGATTATTGTCATCGGTCACAGCATGGGCGCTCTTCTCTCCCTGAATCTTGCCGTAAGGTACCCGGGCAGGATTGATTCACTGATACTTGCCGCACCAGCCATCAAGCTGGTTTCCGTATTTGCTCCCGGTCGGCCCATGCATTTTGTTGCTCCAATTGTCAGCAGGATTATCAGGAATTGGGGCTTAAAAACGATTTTTTCCGGTGCACAGAGCGTCAAACGTGTTCCTCATTATTCATGGGTTCCTACAGATGCAATTATCTCTTGTTTTGAGCTGATCAAGCAAAGTCGCTTGTTGCTTGATCGTGTTTCTCATCCAGTTTTAATTCTGCATTGCCGTCAGGAAAGCACCGTTCTTCCTGAAAGTGCCACGATAGTGTACAACATGATTGCTACTGAAGCCTCCGCCAAGTCTATCGTATGGCTGGAGCATTCCGGGCATCAGATTTTTTGTGATTGTGAGATGGAAAAAGCAGTTCAGACTATTATTAACTTCGTTTCGAGCAGAATTGGGCGAAACAAGGAGTAAAGGTAATGCGGGTTATTGATCTGAGTCATACGATTGTGTCAGGTATGCCCTGCTATCCCGGGACCCCGGGTCCACTTTTTCAGCCACTCAGCTCCATTGAAGAAGAGGGTTTTGCCGAGCAGCTTCTTACACTCTCTTCCCATACGGGTACTCATGTCGATCTGCCTTCCCATATTTTGAAGGATGCTTTCTCGCTTGATGCCCTTGGTATCGAGCGGTTTGCTGGCAAAGGTCTTGCGATCGATGTTCGAGGAACGCCGAACCGGATAATTTCAATTGAGATTCTTCAGCCAGCTCTTCCTTTTATCCGTGAATGTGAGTTTTTGCTGCTCTGCACGGGATGGAGCAGATACTGGAATTCTTCTGACTATTATGAAGGCTACCCCGTACTTTCTTCTGAGACCGCCCGGTGGCTGACAGGATTTGACTTGAAAGGTGTTGGAGTGGATACGATATCGGTCGATGCGCCCGACGCCAAGACGTTTCCCGTTCATAAAATATTGCTTCAGAATGGCACCCTTATCATTGAAAATCTTTCGGAACTTCAGTCGCTTCTGCATCGTACTTTCATCTTTTGCGGCTTCCCGCTGAAACTTGCCAAGGCTGAAGCCTCACCTCTCAGAGCAGTTGCTCTGGTTGATTTTCTTGATGAGAGCTGATTTTTCTATTGGATCATAGAAAATGAAGTGCTACATTAACGCCCACAGGATGTAATCCTCTGTTCTTTCCCATTGAAATAACCATTGTATGAACACTATGCTTTTGTATTCATCCATTACCAAAAAAGTGCTTATGGCGCTTGCCGGGCTTTTTCTGGTTACCTTTTTATGCGTACATCTCGGTATCAACCTGATGTTGCTGAAAAATGATGGAGGTCGTGCTTTTTCGGAAGCCGCAACCTTCATGGGCACCAATCCAGTCATCAAAAGTGCTGAAATTGTGCTCTTTGCAGGATTCCTGCTTCATATCGTTTTCGGTTTGGTTGTCTCCATCCAGAACCGCTCTGCAAGGCCTGTTGCCTATGCTCAAGGCAACAGTTCAGAGACCTCGTTCTTTTCCAAGTACATGTTTCATACAGGAATTATTGTCCTGATCTTCCTCGCCCTTCATTTTTGTGATTTCTACTTTATAAAAATTGGTCTTGTAGCTCCGCCTCCCGGGATTGCAGTCCATGATTTTTATAGTCGGACACTCCTTCTTTTTTCAACTCCCCAGTATTCACTTTTTTACATTGTCAGCTTTATTTTCCTTGGCATTCATCTGAACCATGCCATTCAGTCGGCATTTCAGACACTTGGCTGGAACCACAGCAAGTATACTGATGCGGTAAAGCTCCTTGGTTCGGTCTACTCTGTTTTTATTGCCATAGGGTTCAGCATTGTCCCGATCTACGTCTTGTTCTTTCTTAATAAAGTTTAATAATCGGTCACGACTCTGTTTTTCGCCGAAAACAACACTCACAACACTTTTCAATGACACGCCTCAACGCCAGAATCCCTGAAGGGCCGGTGGCTGAAAAATGGACTGCCTACAAATCGGGCAGCAAGCTGGTAAACCCTAACAACAAACGCAAACTTGACATTATTGTAATTGGTACCGGCCTCGCTGGCGCCTCTGCTGCCGCATCGCTCGGGCAGCTCGGTTACAATGTCAAGGTGTTCTGTTATCAGGATACACCGCGCCGTGCTCACAGCATCGCTGCACAGGGTGGAATCAACGCCGCCAAAAATTATCCAAACGACGGTGACAGTGCTTACCGCCTTTTTTACGATACCATCAAAGGTGGCGATTACCGGGTGCGTGAAGCCAACGTCTATCGATTGGCTCAAGTCAGCAATCAGATTATTGACCTATGCGTCGCACAGGGAGTGCCATTTGCCAGGGAATACAGCGGATTATTAACCAACCGCTCGTTTGGTGGTGCACAGGTTTCAAGAACTTTTTATGCAAGAGGTCAAACCGGTCAGCAATTGCTTCTGGGAGCATACAGCGCTTTAAGCCGCCAGATTGCCGCAGGTACTGTCAAGCTTTACAATCGTCGTGACGTTCTTGACATGGTGCTTGTCGATGGAAAAGCCCGCGGAATCATTGCCCGTAATCTGGTAACCGGTGAAATAGAGCGGCATGCTGCCCATGCGGTTGTTCTTGCCAATGGTGGCTATGGCAATGTCTTTTTTCTCTCGACTAACGCCATGGGCTCTAACGTCACTCCGGCATGGAGTGCTTATAGAAAAGGGGCAATGTTTGCCAACCCTTCGTTTACCCAGATTCATCCGACCTGCATTCCCGTACACGGCGATGCGCAGTCCAAGCTTACTCTGATGAGTGAAAGTTTGCGGAATGATGGCCGGATATGGGTTCCGGCAAAGATGAAAGATGTCGAAAAACTCAGGAACAAAGAGATAACGCCTTCCGATATTGCGGAAGCTGACCGCGACTACTATTTGGAGAGACGTTATCCGGCTTTTGGTAACCTTGTTCCAAGAGATGTGGCTTCAAGGGCCGCCAAAGAGCGCTGTGATGCGGGGTTTGGTGTTGGCACTACAGGAGTCGCAGTGTTTCTTGACTTTGCTGATGCCATCAAAAGAAAAGGACATGATGCTATAGATTCCCTTTACGGCAACCTTTTCCAGATGTATGAGCAGATTGTTGCCGAGAGCCCTTATGAGACACCGATGATGATCTATCCTGCGGTACATTACACGATGGGTGGTCTTTGGGTTGATTATGAGCTGATGACCACTATTCCAGGTCTCTATGCCATCGGAGAGTGCAATTTTTCCGATCATGGAGCAAACCGACTGGGTGCTTCGGCGCTTATGCAGGGCTTGGCTGATGGTTATTTTGTCCTCCCCTATACCATTGGGAACTATCTGGCAAATGAAATTCATACACCACGATTCGACACCGCCTCTTCCGAATTCACCCTTGCAGCTCAAGCCGTTACCGATCGCCTGAAGCAAATCAAAAACAGCAGCGGGAAAGAGTCGGTCGATAATTTCCATCGTCGTCTCGGCAAAATCATGTGGGAGTATTGCGGTATGGCCCGAAACGATGCAGGTCTTACTGAAGCGCTTTATCAAATCACGGAACTGCGTCAGGAATTTGCTCGCGGCGTGAAGATTCCAGGCGGACTGGATGAATACAATCCCGAAATCGAGAAAGCCTGCAGGGTTGCTGATTTTATTGAGCTTGGAGAACTTATGGTGCGTGATGCCCAGCAACGCAGGGAGTCGTGCGGGGGACATTTCAGGGAAGAGTATCAAACCAGTGAGGGCGAAGCATTGCGCAATGATGATGAGTTCGCCTTTGTTGGCGCGTGGGAATACAGTGGGCGTGATGCTGCGGCACAACTCCACCGTGAGGAACTTCAATTCAACGAGATCAAGCTCTCCCAGCGGAGCTATAAATAACAGGTTATTATGAACTTCACGCTGAAAATCTGGCGACAGAAAAACGTTACGGCTAAAGGTGAGATGGTTTCCTACGATGTTTCAGGGATCTCGGCCGACAGCTCTTTCTTTGAAATGCTCGATACCCTGAACCAGAAGCTTATCACGACCGGCGGTGATCCTGTTGCCTTTGATCATGACTGCCGCGAGGGTATTTGTGGTACGTGCAGTCTGTATATAAACGGACGTCCCCATGGACCGGCCAAGGGTGTTACCACCTGCCAGCTACACATGCGTGCGTTTAAGGATGGAGACACTATCTTTATTGAACCCTGGAGAGCAAAGGCTTTTCCCATCATAAGAGATCTTATTGTTGACAGGAGTGCACTCGACAAGATCATCCAGGCTGGCGGGTATGTATCGGTTAATACGGGAGGCGTACCGGACGCCAATACCATACCAGTGCCAAAAGAGAAGTCAGATGCCGCCTTTGATGCAGCAACCTGTATTGGCTGTGGTGCTTGTGTCGCGGCCTGTTCCAATGCCGCAGCCATGTTGTTTATCGGCGCCAAGGTTTCACATCTCGCATTACTGCCACAGGGACGGGTAGAGGCCGCCACAAGGGTGCAGAAGATGGTTGCCTGTATGGATGAGCAAGGTTTTGGTAACTGCAGCAATACTTATGCCTGTGAATTTGATTGCCCCAAAGGAATTTCAGTAGCCAATATTGCCCGAATGAACCGGGAGTTTCTTGGCGCCAAGCTTTTCTCTGAAAAGGAACGGGTTATCAAAGAATCGCTTTAAGATGAGAAAACCGGCCCCTTGTTTCTGTTTCCCTGACATGGGCCGGTTTTTCTGAGTGCCGCAAGTCCCTGACTCACACCTGAAAAACCACAATTACTGCATACATCCCTTTTGGCTTGAAGTACTTCATGCAATCTGATCCTTTGTGCTCATCACAAAAAGGGGATTTATTTTCTGCCTGATCGGTTGAAACTATGCCAAAAAAGTTGAGTATTCGTTATCTTTAGTTAGAGGCTCTCATTTTTGAAGACGTGTTGAGCCATTCAGCAACTATCTTATAGAAGGAGTTCAGTTGCCATGAAAAAAAATACAGGGTTATGGATTGACCACAAGGAGGCCATTCTGGTGTCAGTCGAGGGCGATCAAACTTTTGTACAGCGCATTGAATCTGCGGCAGAAAGTCATCTTAAGCCTTCAGGGGGATGGAAGTCAGGAGGAACTGTTGTCGCACAGTCTGTGAGCAATGAACACGTTGCGGATGAACGTCGAAAACATCAGTATCATGCTTTTTATCAGAAGGTGATCGGGCTGCTTGGCGATTCAGCAAGCATCGCGCTTTTAGGTCCGGGTGAGGCAAAAATAGAGCTTGCCAAAGAGATTGAAAGAGTCAGCGAACTGCGCAATAAAGTGACGGTGGTTGAGATTTGTGACCGATTGACAGAAAAGCAGTTAATTGCTAAGGTTAAGGGGTTCTTTTTATAGGCACCGTACTTATTATTCCTAACAAATCGGAAGCTACATATAAATGGGAAGCTATGCTTCTGAGTGTATCTATGTGTATGTGAAGAGAGATATCGGCATCCTGATAAATGACCATTTATCGGGATGTTGTGTTTGTATTGCTGACCATGAAGGTGACGGCATTCGATACCTCTTCATCGGTCAGAATAGCGTTGCCTCCTTTTGGCGGCATCGCACCTGATTTACCATCAAAACCGTCGATTGATTTTTTAACAATAACCTCAAACCCTGGAGTCAGGCGTTCTTTCCATGCAGCATTATCTCCAGGTTTTGGAGCCCCTGCCACGCCAGCATCATGGCAACCTGCACAATTTGCCTCATAAACCCTTTTGCCTGTGGCAAGTTTCTGCTCAGCTAAAGCTTCTGCTCTTGATTCGGTAAGTTCCTCGTTGTCAGGTTGCTTTTCAGGGGTGCAAGCGCCGAGAAAAAAGAGCCCTGCGGTCAATACAGGCATAAATGATTTTAAGGTCATCGTCGTGATACAGGCATTATACTTATTAATTACAGAACGAAGATCTGTGGCATTACGTTATAGCGAATAGTTTAATAATTATATATCGTAAGGCAAAACGTTTTTTTCACTGAGATGCATTTTACTTTAGTTATTCGTGTTGTGACCTGTTAAGCCAAAAATCCGGTCGGTGACTGTTCCTGTCTCTTGCTGCAAACGTGTTGTTATTTTGTTTGCAATTGTTAAAATCTTTATAATAAATATCTTCTCATTTATTTCAAAAAGCACATTCAGTTATGAGCGAACTGACCCGGTCCATAGCAGTTCTGATGCTTTGTGCAATGTTTTTGCAAATAAGCAGTGTTCCGGTCTGTTTTGGGCTTTTTGTCTTTAATCAAAAAGTGATTGCAGAAACCCTTTGTGAACGGAAAGTGATGGATTGCTGCGGGCATTGTTTCTTGCTGAAAAAAATTAATGCGACAAACGATATCCAGTCAGCCCCTTCAGGCAAGCAAGCATCAACCAAAACACTGGAAGAGTTGCTTGATGCGATGCCAGCCATGCTGCCAAAGCTTCAGAGTGCCCCTCAACGTATATCTACGAGCAATAAGTTTATTTCACGCCGTGCTTCTTTTTTACCTGACGGTGTCAAGGTACAAATCGACCATCCCCCAAAAGCTTAGCGTCACGTTGAGGTTTTTTCAGTATGCTCGCACTTAATACTAAGGCTTGCGATAAATTATATGCAGCGGCATTTTCTTTGCCCCTTGAATTTACGCATTCAAAAATTATCTCAGGGTACGACTCTCTTTACATAGGGCAAGCCATGATATATTTCCGGTTGGAGTAATTGATCAGCTAACTGGTTATAGCAAATCTCACCCTATATCCCAGATTAAAAAAGGATACCAATGGACTGTTGAAATATTGAAAGGTATCCGTAACTTATTTATCTGTCAATATGAATATGCAATCTAAAAATATTATAAAGCCTCTTGCCGTTCTGCTGTTAACGTTGGCTGAGCCCTTGTCAGCGTATTCTAAGGAGGCAATAAGCCAGGAAACAGTTGTTACTGCACCGTCAGAAAAAGCTGAGGAATCAATGGTATCCAAACGGCTGAAAAGCAGTGATACTGCGGCACTGCTCAATGGGATGCCTGGAGTTGCTCTTGCTGCGGGAGGTGGTGTTTCGAGCTTGCCGGTCATTCATGGACTGGCGGATGACCGTGTACTGACCTATGTTGACGGCATGTGTCTGACCTCGGCCTGCGCCAACCACATGAATCCACCATTATCCTACATCGCTTCTGCCAGTGTAAGCAGCATAGGGGTAAAAGCAGGTGTTACGCCGGTCAGTTATGGCGGCGATAACATTGGCGGCATAATACTTGTTGAATCCGATCCGCCAGTGTTTTCCTGGCCGGGCGAGGGAATCAGAGAGTCGGGCAGCGTTTCGGCTTACTACCGAAGCATTAACCAAAGCATCGGTTCTTCATTTTCCGGAGCGCTCGCTGGCAGCAACGTCAGCTTTGGCCTGACAGGCTCCATCGACCATGCGAACAACTACAGGGACGGTCATGGCAATTCGGTGACATCAACCTATTATGAATCGCGTAATATCGGGGCCACCCTGGCCGTCAAAGGCGACAGCAGTCTGCTGACATTTAAGGCAGGGCACCAATTCATTCCAGGTCAGGGATTTGTCAACCAGTGGATGGATATGATTGAAAATAATGCATCACTTTTCAATCTTCGCTACAAGAGTGATTATGACTGGGGGAAACTGGACGCAAAGGCTTACTGGCAGAATACATACCACAAAATGAATTCCGGTGAAGATAAAGTAGTATTGGTGAGTAGTATGCCTGATATGCCGATGGAGACACGGGGTATAGATCTCGGCTATTCGCTGAAGACGGAGATTCCCTTTGCCGAGAAGAACATCCTGCGTTTTGGTCACGAGTTCCATCGATTTACCCTTGATGACAAGTGGCCACCTGTTGCTGGTACCGGGATGTCGCCTGAGAGCTTTTTAAACATAAATAATGGCAAACGTGATCGCTACGGTGTGTTTGCCGAATGGGAGTCGAGGTGGAACAAAAAGGTGACGACCGTTCTTGGTGTGCGTAACGAGCAAGTTCGAATGGATACGGGAGATGTTTCAGGGTACTCTTTGACTTCGTCGGTCTACACTATTCCTGCTAATGCCTTTAATACTCAGAATCATATCCGTAACGACAGCAATTGGGACATGACCGCATTGGCCAGGTTTGAGCCAGCCTCTACGGCGACTTATGAGGTCGGCTTTGCCCGAAAGACCCGTTCTCCAAATCTCTACGAACGTTACGCCTGGGCGACAAACTGGATGTGCAGCGGGATGGTCAACTGGTTTGGAGATGCCAATGGCTATGTGGGGAATCTGGACCTCAAGCCCGAAGTCGCCAATACACTAAGTTTCTCTGCAGACTGGCACGACAGCCAACACAAGACCTGGGAGTTGAAGGTGACGCCATATTACACCTATATCAATGATTATATTGGAGTAATCAAGGTGGGCTCCAAAAGCTATACATCTGAGATACGTGATATACTCAAGTTTATCAATCACGATGCCAGGCTTTATGGCTTCGACATCTCAGGGAAACTGCCTCTTTGGAAGAGTAGCGCTCTTGGTTCCGGACAACTTCGGGGTAGTTTTGGATATGTGCGAGGTAAGGACCTCGATACAGGAAGCGGGCTGTATCATATCATGCCGCTGAGCGGCTATTTTGCACTGGAACAGAATGTTGCTGGATGGAATAATGCGGTGGAGCTGCAGCTCGTTGGCAGGAAGTTCGAGATCGATCCGCTTCGATTGGAACCGAAGACGGCTGCCTATGCTTTAGTCAATCTGCGTACGGCATATCAATGGAAAAACCTGCGTGTTGATCTGGGAGTAACGAACTTGTTCGACAAGTTCTATTCTCTTCCGCTTGGTGGTATCAATTATGATAACTTCCTGCATACTAAACCAAACGGAAACATTGAGGCGCTTGCAGGACCGGGCCGTTCATTTACAGTGGGTTTAACAGAGACCTTCTGACCCGCATTGTTTTTCAGGCACTTCTTTTGGCACGGTTGAACAACCAAAAAGAAATCATCTTCATGGACGGAAGAACTCTGCATTCTTTTCCGTCCTGAAGGTGAAAGCAGGCAAAAAGAAAATGAAAAACTGATACTTTTTTAAAACATTTCAATTGATCATAAGCAATGAAGAACATTGAACGCTTTTTTTTTATAGCAGTTCTGTCGTTACTGCCCGCAACGGGAGCTGCCGCTGTCAGCACCGCAGATGACGCTAAAAGCTTTTTTTCCAGTGCTGAAGGAAAATTCGAGAATGGTGATTATCATGGAGCCATAGCGGATGACAATAAAGCAATTGAGCTTGACCCTTCCTTTCCAGATGCTTACAGCAGCCGTGCCGCAGCAAAATTCCGCATGGGTGATAAAACTGGTGCCATTGCTGATTACTCCAGGGCTCTCGAACTTAATCCGAAATCTGTTGAAGCTTTGAACAACCGGGGCACAGCCAAATCAGAAATGGGCGATAAACCAGGGGCTATAGCGGATTTCACCAGGGTCATTGAGCTTGATCCTTCATTTGTTCCGGCATATATCAATCGGGCGGCTGAAAAGCTTGATCTGGGAGATAAGCCGGGAGTTATAGCTGATTTATCGTCGGCCGCCAGGCGAGGTCATGAGGGGGCTCAACAATGGCTGCGAAATAACGGGGTTTCCGGTTGGTAAAATTTGGTGTTTCCGGATTTAGATGTTGTTGTGAATCTTTTACCTTGTTTTTCTGTTGACAGTTACGGTTTGTGAAAGTTTGTTGAAGAGTGACTGTTTGGAAATTAATGAATAAAAGTGTAGTTGATAGCATATTGGTCATGAAAATAGTGTAAGAACAGAGCCGTAGCGCGGGGCAGTCTGGCGAGATAAAAAGCTGGCTGTAGAATTTAGTTACTTGTATTCCCCGCAAGGTTCAACCTTAAGTTTATGGAAATACTCTTTCTTTTTGTTCTGATTATTATAAACGGTCTTTTTGCCATGTCGGAAATTGCGCTGGTAACGGCAAAGCGGTCGCGTTTGTCAAAACTGGCTGAAGATGGAGATAAATCTGCGGCTGTTGCCATCAAGCTCGGCCATGATTTGACCAGCTTTCTTTCGACAATCCAGATTGGCATTACCTCTATCGGCATTCTTAACGGTATCGTAGGCGAGGGCGCTCTTGCCGGTCCCTTGGCGCTCAGGCTGCAGACATTCGGTATGGAAGCTGAACCAAGCCATATTCTTGCTACAGTAGTTGTTGTCCTCTCGATTACCTATGTCACGATAGTGATTGGTGAACTTGTTCCAAAACGTCTTGGCCAGTTGAATCCTGAGAGAATTGCCTGTCTGGTGTCACGTCCCATGTTTACCATTTCGACGATAACGCATCCTTTTGCCCGGCTGCTTTCGGCATCGACACACACCATTCTTCGTCTTATGGGTACCTATCCGCAGGCGATGCCGAGCGTTACCGAGGAGGAGATACATGCCATGCTTGAAGAGGGATCGGAAGCAGGTGTGATTGAGCAGCATGAGCATGAAATGGTGCGCAATGTTTTTCGACTTGATGACCGTCAGCTCGGTACGTTAATGGTTCCGAGAGCGGACATTGTCTTTCTTGATGTTTCCCGTCCGCTTGAAGAGAATATCCTTCGGGTGACAGAGTCGGAACATTCCCGTTTTCCGGTTTGCAACGGTGGTCTTCAATCCCTGCTCGGCGTTGTCAATGCCAAACAGCTTTTATCGAAAACCCTGAAAGGCAGATTGACGGAATTTACCTCGCAGTTGCAGCCATGCGTCTATGTGCCGGAAACCCTTACCGGGATGGAGCTGCTTGATCATTTCAGGACCTCGGGTACCCAGATGGTCTTTGTTGTGGACGAGTATGGTGAAATTCAGGGACTGGTTACCCTCCAGGACATGCTTGAGGCGGTCACCGGAGAATTTGTTCCCCGCAATCTTGATGATTCATGGGCAGTGCAGCGTCAGGACGGCTCCTGGCTGCTCGACGGGCTTATCCCTGTTCCTGAGCTTAAAGATACGCTGGAGTTAAAAGCTGTTCCAGAGGAAGACAAGGGCCTTTATCATACCCTCAGCGGCCTTATGATGTGGCTCCTCGGCCGTATGCCGCAGACTGGTGATGTTATGATATGGGAAAACTGGACCCTTGAAATTGTAGACCTTGACGGTCAGAGAATCGATAAAGTACTTGCATCCAGGCTTACTGAGGCGCAAAAGCAGGAGGCAGAAACCCCGGCAAATACAACACATGCAGAGTGATGTTTGAGGCATGTTGGTAGCGCGGGGCGTGAGCCCCCGGGTATTGTTAACAATAAAAAGGTTAACCAGTTATGGCACATCAGGAAACAGATTGTTTGTTTTGCAGGATAGTGCGCGGAGAGATTCCTGCCAAAGTTGTCTATCGCAACGATCACGTGCTTGCCTTCAGGGATATTTCCCCTGTCGCCCCTCAGCATGTTCTTATTATTCCCCTCAGGCACATTGCCTCCCTCAGTGATCTCAGCCCTGAAGATGAAGGGATAGCAGGGCAGATGCTGCTTGCCGCAGGCACAGTCGCAGGAATCCTCGGTATCAGGAAGTCGGGCTACAGGGTCGTCTTTAATAGCGGACCAGATGCCATGCAGAGTGTTTTTCATATCCATGGCCATTTGATTGGTGGAAAACAGATGGGTTGGCCTCCTTTTCCCGCTTAGTATCTGTTTTGGTTTTGCGTTAATCCTTCCCTTGCAAACGTTAATCCGTGTAGATGCAATTATTTCTTGTCGATAATCGTTATATAGGTTATAATTAGTCCTGTTTATTATTTCTTGTTTTTAAGGAGATGAGTCGATGCGATTATCGGAATTGAAAGTTGGCGACAAGGCTGAAGTGACAGCGGTAAAAGCTGAGAGCGCAACGCGCAGAAGGATTATGGATATGGGTCTGATAAAAGGGACCCGATTCAGGGTGGTCAGAGTTGCGCCCCTTGGTGATCCGATGGAAATTTCATTCAAGGGTCTTTATCTCGCCATGAGAAAAAATGAGGCCGAAGGGATTTTGGTGGAAAAACAGTCCGGATGAAGTGTGGAGATAATGAGATGAGTGATGGTAAAGAGATTCGTATTGCTCTTGCAGGCAATCCAAACTGTGGAAAAACGTCGCTGTTCAATGCACTGACCGGTGCTCATCAAAAAGTCGGAAATTTCTCCGGCGTTACGGTCGAAAAACATGAAGGGTATCTTGATTACAAGGGGTACCGCATCATGGTCGTTGATCTTCCCGGAATCTACTCTCTTACCCCCTACTCCCCGGAGGAGATTGTAACAAGGGAGTATCTCATCAAGGAGCCTCCTGACGTTGTTGTCAATGTTCTTGAGGGGCCGAACCTTGAGCGCAATCTTCTTCTGACAACGCAGCTCATGGAGCTCGAAGTTGATTTTCTTGTTGCTCTCAACATGATTGATGAAGTTGAGGAAAAGGGAATTACCATTGAGATAAAGCAGTTGCAGAAGCTCCTCGGCTGTCATATCATTCCGACATCCGCAAAAAAAAGTACAGGGCTTGATTCGCTGCTTGATCATTGTATCAGGGTTTCTCGCAAAGACATTGAAATACGAAAAAACAAGCTATTTTTTCGACCTGAAGTTGAGTTGTCGGTGGAAAAAATTACCGCCATGCTCACTCATCAGCCTGAACTTGGCGGGTACAATGCACGATGGCTTGCCATAAAGCTTCTGGAGAACGATCGGGAAGTCTATCACGAGGTTCAACGCTATCCGGTATGGGTCAAGGTTGAGCTTGCCCTTCAGGATGCGCTCAGGGAGGCGGAACGGCTGCATGATTCTGAGCCGGAGATGCTCATTACTGAAGATCGCCACGCCTTTATTCGAGGAGCCATACAGGAGTGTGTACGGCAGCCGGGAGGAGTAAAGGCCACGGCAAGCGATTATATTGACATGGTGGTGCTCAACAGGGTGCTTGGGCTGCCGATTTTTTTACTGGTGGTCTGGGCGATATTTCAGTTGACCTTTACCCTTGGTTCGCCTCTTATGGGTGGTCTGCAGTTTCTTTTCGGCATCATTGCTTCAGCTATTGCGCCTCTTCTTCCCAATGAGACGCTCCGTTCGATTGTCATTGACGGTGTTATTGCCGGTGTTGGTGGCGTTCTGGTTTTTCTGCCCAATATTGTCCTCCTTTTTATTGGGCTCTCTTTTCTTGAGGCGTCAGGCTATATGGCTCGTGCCGCTTTCGTGATTGACCGGGTCATGCACCGTTTTGGTCTGCATGGCAAATCCTTTATCCCCATGATTACCGGGTTTGGCTGCTCCATTCCTGCGATCATGGCGACCAGGACGCTGAAAAGTCGTACGGACAGGCTGGTCACCATCATGATTATCCCCTTCATGAGTTGCGGGGCAAAACTTCCTGTATATGTCTTGCTGACTGCCGCTTTTTTTGCGCCCGATGTCGCAGCTAACGTCATGTTCGGTATCTATCTTCTTGGTATTATCGTTGGTCTCTGGACGGCTTTGATCCTGAAAAAAACGGTGATGAAGAGCGATTCCGAGCCATTTGTCATGGAATTGCCGCCATACCGCTGGCCGACGTTCACCTCCGTATTTTTTCAGGCAAAGGTAAAAGCGTTGATGTACCTGAAAAAAGCAGGGACGCTGATTTTAAGTGCAGTCATTATTATCTGGGCAGTAAGCAACTATCCGCGTAATGGAGCACTGAAGACAACGCGTTCAACAGAAAGCGTGCGTATTGCCGGGAGCAGCATGGCGGCTGCCGAAAAAATAAAACTAAAAAGAGAACTTGACCTGCGCATCAAGTCGGAGCAGCTTGAGTATTCTCTGGCTGGAAGGGCTGGAAAAGTGCTTGAGCCCCTGATCAGGCCTCTCGGCTTTGACTGGAGAATTGGCATTGCCCTTGTGACCGGTTTGGCGGCCAAGGAGGTCGTCGTCTCTACGCTGGGTACCATTTACTCCATCGGGCAGAGCGAAGGAGGGCCGGTTGAGCTGAAATCAATTCTCCGACACGACGCTTCATTCAGCAGGGCAACGGCATTAAGTCTTATGGTCTTTGTGTTGCTTTATATTCCCTGTGTCGCGGCTATCGGTGTCATGAAAAAAGAGGTCGGGCGCTGGCGGCCTGTGCTTCTTTATTCTGCCTATTCTCTTTCTGTGGCGTGGATCCTTTCATTCATTGTTTATCGCCTTGCTCTTCTTGTGACATGACTCCGGAGCTTTCTTCAACCGCATTGCAAATCAAACCGCTCTCTTCGGCTTTCAGGATAATATCGTCAACGGCAACAGTCATGGGTACCGGTTGTCCGTCGAGCATGGTGAGCATGACCAAAGGGTGAGCTTTCTGGTGATCGGCCATGATAGCTTCCCAATGTTTTTGGATACTTTCATCAAGTGTACTCCATGCGAGCCGTCCCCTGCACTTCGGGAACTTGGAACAACCCAGCCACAGCCCTCGTTTGCCACTGCGAAGGTAGAGCGGTGAGCCGCACTTCGGACAGAGAATATTCGTCAGAACCGGTGGCGTTTTCATCGGTTCAATGTGGCGCTGCTTGTTGAGATTCAGCAGCGTATTGCACTTTGGATAGTTGGAGCAGGCAAGAAAAGGGCCAAGCCTTCCCTTTCGCAACAGCATGTGCCCCTTCTTGCATGAGGGACAGAGAATCGCTGTATCAACAGGCTTCTCCTTGTTGGTGCTGATTGCCTTGATGTTTTTGCACTTCGGATAACACGAACAGCCCAAAAATTTTCCGCTGGCCGTCCATTTCACCGTCATGTGGCCAACACCACATTTTTCGCACAGTTGCGCTTCGCTGTTCTGCGGAATCAAAGGATCGCTTTTGCGCAGGCTGAGGACAGCCTCAAGGGGTTTGTAGAAGCTGTCGAGCACCTTTTCGTACTCGTCATCACCGCTGGCCACCTTGTCGAGTTCATCCTCCATAAAGGCGGTAAAGCCGACATCAAAGAGATCGGGAAAATTGGCAACAAGAATCAGTGAAACATCCTTGCCAAGCTCGGTCGGCGCAATCTTTTTCTTCTCCAGCTCCACATAGCGCCGATCCTGCAGTGTCGAAAAAATAGAGGCGTAGGTTGATGGTCGCCCAATACCAAAATGGTCAAGATCCTTGACAAGGGTCGCTTCACTGTATCGGGCAGGAGGCCTGGTAAAGCTCTGCTTCTGGTCGAGATCCGATAACGCAAGGGCATCATTGGCTATCAACCGCTCAGGTAATTTGACATTCTGCTCTTTCTCCACATCTTCCTTTGTCGAGGTCTGTGCTTCATAATCAAGTTCACGCTGATCGTCGTACACACGCATAAACCCCGGAAAGAGTACCCGGCTGCCGGTTGCCCTGAAGAGGAACTTGCCTGTACGATCCTCAACATCCACCCGGGTCTGTTCAATTTTAGCCGGCGCCATCATGGCGGCAAGAAAACGCTTCCAGATCAGTTCATACAGTTTAAACTGGTCGGTTGAAAGGTAGGGTTTCAGTTGCTCCGGTTTTTTCAGGAGTGAAGTTGGTCGTATCGCTTCATGAGCATCCTGGGCATTCTTGCCCTGCTTGGCAGCACCGCCGAAACCGATGTACTCTTTGCCGAACTGCTGATCAATATAATTCCGTGCTTCGCCGACAGCTTCAGGCCCTATGCGGGTTGAATCGGTTCTCATATAGGTAATCAAGCCTGTCGGACCCTCCGCACCAATCTCGATTCCCTCATAGAGTTGCTGAGCAGTGCGCATGGTGCGCTGCGAACCAAAACCAAGCTGGTTTGAGGCCGCCTGCTGGAGCAGCGAGGTGGTGAAAGGAAAAGGAGGCTTGCGCTGCTGCACGCGGGGAGCAATCTCCTTGACTGAATAGTTGCCATTTCGAGCAAGAGCAGCAATTGATTCAGCCTGCGCCTGCGTGGTTATTTCCGGCTTATCACCTTCAAAGCGGACAAGCCTTGCCCTGAAGGATTCTTTCCCGTTTGTCACAAAATCCGCAGAAATCGTCCAGTACTCCTGAATCAGGAAGCGGGAGATCTCTGCTTCACGCTCACAAATCAACCGCAGGGCGACAGATTGCACCCGACCTGCCGACAGACCACGCAGCACCACATTCCATAAAAAGGGACTGATCTTGTAGCCGACTATTTTGTCAAGACCCTGGCGGGTCTGCTGGGAACGGACAAGATTGTTGTCAATCTGACGTGGAGCATGAATGGCCTCAATGATTGCCTTTTTGGTGATTTCGTTGAACAGCACCCTGGAGACAGGAGTCTTTGTCTCCCCGATTTCGTTGGAAATATGCCATGCGATGGCCTCACCTTCACGATCAGGGTCAGTCGCAATCAGAATATCATTTGCTTCAGCGGCAAGCTTTTTTAACTGGCGAACAACTTTCTCTTTACCGGGAATAATTTCATATCGGGGCACATAGTGATTTTCAAAATCAAGGCCGATCTCTTTTTTCGGAAGATCCTTGATATGGCCTACCGAGGCGAAAACCGTAAACTTGTCACCAAGGTATTTATTGATTGTTTTTGCTTTTGAAGGCGATTCGACGACAATCAGGGTCCTGTTTCTGGCAGATAATGTTGACGGTTTGGAAGCCATTGATCAGTCCCGGTAGTAAGAGCGTTAACAAGAAAATTTTGAAAAAGATAGGTGTTGAAGAGCAAAAAACAAATTTTACCAATTTCAGGCCGTATACTATGCCCGTAACAACCGGTCTGTAACCGATTATTTCCGGTTCTTTAACCTGTTTCAATTGGCTGAGCTAAAAAAATATTTTTATTTATTGTTATTATTGCCGTAAAAGTTAGTGCTCAGGGAAACATAATGTATTCTATTAATAATCATGTACCACTTTTTGCTTCGTATCCGTTCTTCTCTTGCCGTTCTGACGCTTTTGACGTTGCTGATGCTTTCCTGCACAACTTTTGCTGCGGAGACTCCTGTACAACATGCAGAGACAACCGTACCACTCGTTGTTACCATGAGAAACGATTACGGTTATACCGTCAGGGTGCTTGCTTTTAAAAACGGGAACAACGTGATGGTTGATATAGAGTCCATGGCAAGGGCCTTGCGCCTGAATTTTCGCAAAATTCAGGATGCTCTTGTGCTTGAAGAGGCTCTTGTGATGCCCGGCACTCTCTGCACCATTACCCTCGATAATAACTTTGTGCGTGTTCTTTCAAGAAATTCAGTGCTTCCAGCAAGGATTATTCAGTTGCAGTCAAAGCCTGTTTCGAAGCAATCCAAAGTCTATCTGCCCGTACTTCAGGCATGCAGACTCTTTACTCTCTGGCTGGAGCGGGATATTGTCTATAATGCTACATCCGGGCGGATCAATGCTTCGATGCAGTCGAAACATTCCATGGGACCGGTTGGCACAATCGGGGTTGTCAGGAATGGAGAGCTACGCACCGTCCCGGAAAGCCGCACGCAGAGTGGTGGCACAGTTATCACCGGCATTGAGGTTGAAAATCGTGCGAACGGAGCGATTATAAGCTTTCTTGCTTCCGGCCCTCCTGTGCAGGCTTCTTTGCTCAAGCCAGATGCCGAAGGAAATGCCTTTTTCTCCCTTGAAAAGGCCTCGTGTGATATCATCGCGGTATCAAAGATATACAACAGCGGCATCGTCAGGGCAATTACTCCAAAGCAGTTTGCCGGGGCAGGGTTGCAGTTTACTATAGCGTTTGACAATCGCTCATTCGTCATCAATTCGGTCGATTTTCAGCGTGATAAAAAAAACAATCGTTATGTGCTCTATGTCCGGAGTGATGTTGATGTGGAAGAGATCCACAGAAAGGAGAAGGAGCAGCAGATTGCACAGGTACTCAGTCGCGATGTCGAAAAGTGGAAGCTCAATACCATTGTGCTTGATGCAGGTCATGGAGGAAAAGATCCCGGAGCTATTGGCGGAAAAGGCACCCGTGAAAAAGATGTCGTACTGAACATCGTACACGATCTCGGTACCTTTATTGAACAGAAGTGGCCGGACGTCAGGGTGATTTACACAAGAAAGGATGACACCTTCATACCCCTGCATGAACGGGGAAAAATAGCCAATCGAAGTGGAGGCAAACTGTTTATCAGCGTGCATTGCAATGCAAGTCCAAACCATACAGCCCGTGGTTCCGAGGTTTATATTCTTGGAGCGCATAAAAATAAGGCGGCTCTTGATGTCGCCATGTTTGAGAACTCTGTTATCCGCAATGAAGCCGATTACCAGCAGGAATATCAGGGCTTTAGTGAGGAGTATCTCATTATGAGCAGCATGGCCCAGAAC
The DNA here is from genome assembly GCA_903836465.1 of uncultured Chlorobiaceae bacterium. Taxonomy (GTDB): domain Bacteria; phylum Bacteroidota; class Chlorobiia; order Chlorobiales; family Chlorobiaceae; genus Chlorobium. The sequence continues at coordinate 9,327 of CAILRB010000017.1, read as the reverse complement.
TCTTTTGCCAAGCAGTCCACCACTCTTGCGCAGGATATTCTCAAGCCGGTCTACCGGCAGCCGACCAGCAACAGTCGTGCCGTACGTCAGGCAGGATTTATGGTGCTCTGGACACCTTCCATGCCAAGTGCTCTTATTGAAGTGGGATACCTCTCAAATTCAACTGAGGAGGCGATTCTTCGTGACCGTCAGGAACAGGCAAAAATCGCGTACGGTATTTTTCAGGGGGTGGAGGTCTATCGCAAAAATTATGAAACATCTTCGATGGCGGCTGTAAGCCACTGAGATCGTTGAAGTTCGAAGAAAAGGCGCGCTGCAAGGGCGCGCTTATTATTTATTCCGTTTGCAAAGTTGTAAACCTCCAGTTACATTCAGGTTCACATTTTTTCGTATTTCCTGTTTCCGTTTATGAACGACCTGACCGCCCGGATTCTGCACCGCCTTTCAACAGGGGATGATTTTTTATCGGGCGAATCCCTCTGCCATGAATTTGGCATCACCAGAAGCGCCGTTTGGAAGCATATTGGTTTGCTGCGTGCTGAAGGTTATCAGATTGACGCCGTCACAGGACGGGGATACCACTTGTCTGGTTTGACCGGACGACCTGTTGAAGCGGAGGTGCTGCCATTTCTGACTGGCCGACGCTTTGGGAAAAAGATCCACTATCATTCCGTGACCGCATCAACCAATCTTCTGGCCAAAGCTCTTGCCGTTGAAGGCGTGCCAGAAGGCAGCGTTTTTGTAGCAGATTCCCAGAGCGGTGGAAGGGGCAGAATGGGGCGTCTCTGGGTTTCGCCTCCAGGGGTCAACCTCTATTTTTCCCTGATTCTGAGGCCAGAAGTGCCCTCAATCCGTGTCCCGCAACTGACGTTGCTTGTTGCTGTTGCCATTCATCAGGCATTGTTGGCTCTCTCTTCCGAACTTGTACCAATGATCAAGTGGCCGAATGACATCCTTGTCAATGAAAAAAAGTTGTGTGGAGTGCTCTGTGAAATGCAGTCAGAGCCTGAAGTGACACACTTTGTTGTAGTAGGAATAGGGATCAACGTCAACCAGGCCGAGATGCCGCCTGAGCTCAGGCAGAGTGCGACCTCACTGTTTCTTGAAAGGGGGCAATTTTTTTCGAGGCCGGAACTTCTTGCCTCAGTGCTCAACCATTTCGAGCCGCTCTACGATGAGTGGTTACTTCAGGACGATCTCGGCTTTATCCTTCCCTATCTCGAAAAATATTCACTGCTTCACTCAAGGAAGGTCTCTATAGATCAGCGTAACCGAAACCTGAGTGGAACAGTGACCGGGATTGCGCGAGGAGGCGAGCTGAAACTTGAGTGTGAGGATGGACAAACCATTCTTGTGTCGTCAGGAGAGGCTCATTTGTACAAGAAGAGTGATGAATGATAAGTGCTTTTTGCTGAACAATAACGCCATAGAAGAGTTCAAAACATATTGTACAAGCTGACCAAAAAAATCTTTATAAAGAAGTTATGCTATCAACACTGCTCCATCCCGACATTGCGGCCGCCTATCGTGTGCTTGAAACCGGTGAGCCGATAACCCAGGCCGAAGCGCTTGTGCTTGCTGATCTGCCGGGTGAACTTGCACTCGATCTTGCTTCCCTGGCAAACAAGGTCAAAAATCGCTACGGCAGCGATACGGAAGCGCTTCATGCCTGCTCCATTATGAACGCAAAATCGGGAGTGTGCGGGGAAAATTGCCGGTTTTGCGCCCAGTCGAAGCACAACCATGCCTCTATTGAAGTCTATGACCTGGTCAATGAAGAGTCTGCGCTGATTGAAGCCCGCAATTGTGTGGCAGAGGGCGTATCCCATTTCGGTATCGTCACCAGTGGTTATGGCTACAAAAAGATAACTCCGGAGTTCCAGCGTGTGCTCGACATGATTGACCGGCTGCATGACGAATTGCCGGATCTGCACGTTTGTGCGTCGCTTGGTATTCTCGGTGAAGAGCCGGCGGCGGCACTGGCAGCACACGGTATCGCCCATTACAACATCAACATTCAGGTAGCTCCTGATCGCTACCATGACCTCATTGCGGATACTCATTCCGTTGAAGAGCGCATTGAGACGATCAAACTGCTGAGGAAGAACAACATCTCGGTCTGCTGCGGCGGCATTATGGGTGTTGGAGAGACAATGCAGGAGCGGATTGCCATGATTTTTGCTCTCCAGGAGCTTGATGTCACGGTTATACCGCTCAATGTGCTGGTGCCGATTGATGGTACCCCGCTTGCAGGAAAAGAGCCGGTTTCCGTTGCTGACATTGTGAAAACATTTGCTATCTGCCGTCTTGCTCATCCAAATAAAATCATCAAGTTTGCCGCTGGCAGGGAGACCATCATGAAAGATTTTCAGGGTCTTTTGATGCTCTCGGGAGCCAACGGCTATCTGACAGGCGGTTACTTGACTACAAGGGGAAGGGAGATCGCCGACGATCGACGGTTTGCCAGTCAGATTGCAAGTTTCAACTGACCGAGCATTGACCATGCAGTTTCACGAAAGAATCAGGCGGGAGCTTGATGAGCTGAGAGCGCTTGATCGGTACAGAATCCTTCCGGATATCAGCGCCCGCAACGGCAAAGCAATTGTGGTCAACGGGCAAAGCCTCCTGAACCTCTCCTCGAACGACTATCTTGGTCTGGGTGACGACAAACCGATGCTGGCCGGGTATAGAAAGGATTTCAGTGCAACGGATCATGCCATGACCAGCTCCTCATCCCGTCTTTTGACAGGAAACCATCCCCTCTACGACCAGTTGGAACAGGCTCTTGCAACACTCTATAACCGTGAAGCCGCCCTCGTGTTCAACAGCGGTTATCATGCCAACATCGGGATGCTTCCGGCGCTCAGTGGGCGTCATGATCTTGTGCTCAGCGACCGCCTGAACCATGCAAGCATTATTGACGGCATGAAGATTGCCGAAGCCCCTTACCAGCGCTATCGCCACCGGGACTACGACCATCTTGAAGAGCTGCTCGCGGGCGCCTCCGACTGCTACCGCCAGATATTTATTGTGACCGAATCGGTCTTCAGCATGGACGGTGATCTTGCCGATCTTGCCCGGCTGGTAGCCTTGAAAGAGAAATATGGCGCATTGCTGATTGTCGATGAAGCGCACGGGGTCGGCGTTTTCGGGGAGCATGGCCTCGGTCTCTGTGAAACGACCGGGATGGTACAAAAAATTGATATCATCACCGGAACCTTCGGCAAGGCGCTCGCCTCAACAGGAGCTTATGCCGTGATGAATTCTCTTGTGAGAGAGTATCTGCTGAATACCATGCGCTCCGTCATCTTTACCACGGCGCTTCCGCCGGTTATTCTCGGCTGGAGCCTGCTGACGCTGGCGCACCAAAGCGCCATGGCGCGTGAGCGGCAGGATCTTCTCCTCCTTGCGGCCAGACTTCGCCATGAGCTTCTTGAACGGGGAGCTGATGTGCCGGGCGACAGTCATATTGTGCCGGTCATCACGGGAAGCAACAGTCTTGCCGTAGCCCTTGCAGCCAAACTCAGAGAGGAAGGGTTTCTCTGTATGCCGGTGCGTCCACCGACAGTTCCTGAAAAGAGCGCACGCATTCGTATTTCGCTCCGTTCTATCCTGCAGTGGGAAGATATTGCCCGGATACCTGAACTTATCGGAGGTTAACAAAGTGATGAAAACTGTATGGCTCAGAAAAGAGGGAGCGGAAAAATTGTTGCTTTTCTTCAACGGCTGGGGTATGGATGCGCGCATTGGCGCCCATCTTTTCGGCGAATCACGTTCGGAAGAGTTTTCAGACGATCTTCTGCTCTGCTACGATTATCGCACACTGGAGCTGGCCGGAGATGTGATGGAAGAGCTTGCGCGCTATAAAGATATCATCATTATTGCATGGTCTTTCGGCGTCTGGGCGGCGCAGCATACAACGCTGCCACCGATTACGAAAGCCATCGCTATCAACGGCACCCTTTACCCTGTCAATGCGCAAAAGGGTATTTCCCCCGATGTTTTTCAGGCTACGCTTTCGACTTGGTCTGAAGAGAGTCGCCACCGCTTCAACCGCCGGATGTGCGGCAGCGGCGAAGCGCTTGCCCTTTTTTCATCCATGTCGCCTGACCGTACAGCAGCAGATCAAAAGGAGGAGCTGGCGAGGTTGAAAGAGCATGTTCAGGCTTCTGGAACAACAAGCGCTGCATGGAGCTATGATCATGCCATTATTGGTGGACGTGATCTGGTTTTTCCGGCACAACAGCAGTACCAGGCATGGAAAGGGGTGCCCCAGACGGTGATTTCCGATATGCCGCACTTTCCGTTTTTCCATTTCAGAACTCTGCAGGAGGTGTTGGCATGTCTCAAAACATAAGCATAGACAAGCAACTGGTCCGCGAAAGGTTCTGCAGTACGCTCAAGAGCTATCGTCGTCATGCTGTGGTGCAGAAAGCCATGGCCAGAGAGCTTTCGGAGATCATCTGCAGTGTGCAGCCAGCACGATCTTTCGACCGGGTGCTTGAAGTGGGGGCTGGTTCCGGAGCACTTATGGCAGAGCTGCTGAGCCGTTGCACTGTAGAAGCCTACTATGCCAATGATCTTGTCGAAGAGAGCCGTCACTGCCTTCTTGAAGTACTTGACCGCTTTCCTGTTCAGGAGTTTCACTTTCTTGCAGGCGATATCGAACAGCTTGAGGAGCTGCCTTTGGAACTGGATCTGGTGCTTTCAAACGCCACCCTGCAATGGCTTGACGATCTCGACGTTTTTTTCCGCAACATGGCCGCCCATCTCAGACCCGGCGGGATACTTGCCTTCAGCACGTTCAGCACCGCAAACATGCAGGAAATATCAGCTATTGAGGGTGTCGGACTCAGCTACCACACCCTTGGAGAGCTTGAACTTCTTGCCGGAAAATATTTTGAACTGACGGTCAGCCGCGAAGAGGTGCAAAAACTTGAATTCAGCTCACCCGAAGCCGTGCTGCACCATATTCGGCGGACAGGAGTCAACGGTATACGCCGTCGATCATGGACAAAAAGCCGATACAAGCATTTTATTGACCAGTACCGGAGACTCTTTTACTGCGAAAATGGAGTCTCTCTTACCTATCATCCCGTTTACTGCTGCATGAAAAAGAGAGCGTTATGAAAGGATCTGTTATCGTTATTTCCGGAATTGATACCGGGATCGGAAAAACCATGGTAACCGGTCTTCTTGCTAAAGCCCTGCTTCTGCATGGCAAAAACGTCATCACCCAGAAAATTGTCCAGACCGGGTGCGAAGGGATCTCTGACGATATTCTGGAACACCGCCGATTGATGGGCATCGGATTGCAGGAGGTTGACCGGGAAGGGCTCACCTGTCCTTACCTGTTTCGCTATCCGGCCTCACCACATCTTTCTGCCCGCATGGAAGGAGCCGAAATCGATGTTATGCACATTCGCCGGGCAACCCTTCTCTTGCAGAAACGCTACGAACTGGTGCTTCTTGAAGGGGTCGGCGGACTTCTGGTTCCTTTGGCGCATGATCTGCTTTTTGCCGATTATGTCCGGGATGCCGGGTACGGACTTCTGCTGGTGACCACTCCCCGTCTTGGCAGCATCAACCACACCTTGCTCTCGATTGAGGCCTGTCTGAAATGGGGAATAGCTATCCGGGGAGTTATCTATAACTGTTTTGAAAACGTTGACACGCTCATTGCCGACGATACCCGTGAGGTTATCATCCACTCTCTGAATAAAACAGGATGTTCGGCACCGGTGATTGATCTGCGTCATGGAGAGCTTGATCCCGATGCTGTGGCTCGCCTTTCATTATAAATCGATAGTATCGATATGCCGACAATTGACCTCGATTTCGACCGCCAGCACGTTTGGCATCCCTATACCTCGGTGACCAACCCATTGCCGGTCTATCCGGTCGCGCGGGCTTACGATGTTTTTCTTGAGCTTGAGGATGGCCGGAGGCTGATTGACGGCATGTCCTCCTGGTGGGCGGCCATTCACGGCTATAACCATCCGGTGCTGAACTCAGCGGTGGTCTCCCAGCTTGAGCGGATGAGCCATGTCATGTTCGGCGGCCTTACTCATGAGCCTGCCGTAACCCTTGCACAACAGTTGCTCGCCTTGACCCCGGCACCGCTGCAGAAAGTTTTTTTCAGTGATTCAGGTTCGGTTGCCGTTGAAGTTGCCATCAAAATGGCCATCCAGTACTGGGCCGCACTTGGAAAACCCTCAAAAAACCGCTTGCTGACGGTTCATTCAGGCTATCACGGCGACACCTTTGCCGCCATGTCGGTCTGTGATCCGGTAACAGGAATGCACTCCCTCTTCAAAGGCACCATACAGGAGCAGTACTTTGCCGAAGCGCCAGCCTGCCGGTTTCATGAGCCCTGTACGGATGAAGATATGGCCGATCTGCACCTGAAACTTGAACGCCATCACACCGACATTGCAGCAGTGATTCTTGAACCGGTGGTGCAGGGAGCGGGGGGGATGCGATTTTACTCTCCAGACTACCTTCGCCGTCTCAGGGAGTTGTGCGACAGCTATGATGTGCTCCTGATTCTCGATGAAATCGCCACCGGCTTCGGACGTACCGGAAAAATGTTTGCTCTGGAACATGCCTCCGTGGTGCCCGATATCTTGTGTGTCGGAAAAGCGCTGACCGGCGGCTACATGACCCTTGCTGCAACGCTGACAACAGGGAGCGTTGCCGAAACAATCTGTTCCGGTATTCCCGGCCTCTTTATGCACGGGCCAACCTTTATGGCAAATCCTCTCGCCTGTGCGGTTGCCTCCGCAAGCATTCGCCTTCTTGAGAGCTACGACTGGCAGGCATCAGTACTTCGCCTTGAAGCGGGACTTCGCCGAGGGCTTGAACCCTGCCGCTCGTTCAGCCATGTTATGGACGTCCGTGTGCTTGGTGCGATAGGAGTTGTTGAGCTTCAGAATCCGGTTGTTATGGCCACAATCCAGAAACAATTCGTCGACAAGGGCGTCTGGGTTCGTCCTTTCGGTCGACTTGTGTATCTTATGCCTTCCTTTATCATGACCGACAACGAGCTCAGTCTCTTGACTGCGGCGGTGTGTGACGTTGTACAATCAATACAATAAATTTTCGCAAAAAACGTTATGAGAGCAAAGCCCTGGATTCGCCATTACGACAAGGGAGTTCCCCACACCCTTCATCCCTACCCGGAAGAGACGCTGGTCGATGTCGTCCGCAGGAGTGCAGAGGAACAGCCCCACCATTCCGCAATGTATTTCAAGGGGGTGTCGCTCTCCTACCGTGAACTGGACAGGCAAAGCGATGCCCTTGCCGGGGCGCTGCTGTCACTTGGTCTTGGAATTGGCGACCGGGTTGCCCTGATTATGCCAAACTCACCACAGATGATTATCAGTGAGCTTGGTATCTGGAAAGCCGGTGCTATAGCCGTACCCATGAATCCTCTCTACACCGTTATCGAGTTGGAGCATGCCCTTAATGAATGCGGCGCAGAGACGGTTATTGTCTTAACCCCCTTCTATGAAAAAATCAAGAGGGTTCAGACCGTTTCCCGCCTGAAAAGGGTGATTGCCACTACAATCAAAGAGTACCTTTCACCCCTCAACACTATTCTTTTTACGCTGCTGAAAGAAAAAAAAGATGGGCACCGGGTGAAACTGCACCAGGGAGACCATTGGATGAGCGCTCTTCTTGCAGCTCAGGCAGGAGCGAAATTTCTGCCGGTGCCCATCCGGCACGACGATCCCGCCATTTTTCTCTTTTCCGGCGGCACCACCGGCAACCCAAAATGCGTGGTGATTTCCCATCAGGGGCTGGTGATGACCGGAATGCAGATTGCAAGCTGGTTCAGTGTTATTCTTGAAAAAGGGAAAGATGTTATTCTGCTCAACATGCCCCTGTTTCACGTCTATGCCCAGGTCGGGATCATGACTGCCGCGTTGATTGAGCGCTACCCGCTCGGGCTGGTGCCAAATCCGAGAGATCTTGATGATCTGCTGCATACCATTAAAACCCTGAAGCCCGCTGTGTTGCCCGGCGTTCCAACCCTTTTTACAGCACTGATCAACCATCCGCGAGTCAAGCGTGACAGCTCAATACTGAAATCGCTTAAACTCAGCGTGTCGGGCGCGGCACCGCTCATGCTTGAAACCAAAAGACGTTTTGAAGAGCTGACCGGAGGCCGTATTATTGATGCATACAGCCTGACCGAGTCAGCGCTTGCCTCAGTTTTCACCCCGATTCTCGGCACCTACAAGCATGGATCGGTCGGCATTCCCGTGCCCGATGTTGAAGTCCGGATCGTCGACCCGGAAACAGGCCTTGATGACCTCGTTGATCAGGAGGTAGGTGAAATTATCATGCGGGCTCCCCAGATCATGAAAGAGTACTGGCAGAACCCGATGGAAACCGCTCTCGTTCTCCGTGGCGGCTGGCTCTATACCGGTGATCTTGGGTATCTCGATGAAGATGGCTATCTCTTCATCGTCGATCGTAAAAAAGATGTCATCAAACCCGGCGGCTTTCAGGTATGGCCCCGCGATGTTGAAGAGGCCATAGCCGCCCATCCCGCAGTCCTCGAAGTCGGTGTGGCTGGTGTCCCCGATACCTACCAGGGAGAAGCCGTCAAGGCGTGGGTTGTCCTCCGTCCTGGCCATGAGCTTACCGTCGATGAACTCCGTGAACACTGCCGCCAGGACCTGGCGGCCTATAAAGTGCCGAAACATGTGGAGTTTACCACCGTACTGCCGAAGTCAACTATTGGCAAAGTGCTTCGCCGAAAGCTGGTGGAAGCGCACTGCGCTGCGGCCCTGGCATAGTGAATAATAATCTCAGGAAAGAGTCGTTTGGTGAGCTGAGAGGGTATTGATCGAAAAGGGCAACCAGGAGCATGATAAGCGCACCTGTCGTCGTTCATTCCTGTCTACAATGAGCCTGTAGAGTAAAAGAATATTTGAGGATAGTTGAAGAAAAGATTAGGAAATGAAGGTGAAGGGTGATACATTGGGAGCCCGATGAAGATAAGGGAGAAGAGGGATTGGAAGCGGGGCTAGCCTGAAAGATGGCACGTTATTTGGTGTTATGAAGTTAAGGGAGAAGCAGGATCGAAGCTTTCGGTGAGCGAGGTTGAAAAGCCGGACTGACAGAAAGAAAAGAAAAAAAGATTTTGCAAGTGAATGGAAAAGATGTACATTGACTTCCCTTGATCGAGTAAGGTCAAGTTCTTTGAATTTGTTGTCAAGTGAAACGCCAAAGTCAATTGCTTTGCAGTTTAACGACTCAAAGTATAATTTTAGCCGGATCAAACAGATTAAACTCTACAACGGAGAGTTTGATCCT
>CAILRB010000016.1 GCA_903836465.1 uncultured Chlorobiaceae bacterium | reverse complement strand
ATCCTGACCAAGCGAATATTTGTACTCACGGGGAAAATCTTTGGTGTATTCAAAAATTTTCAGGATCAGACGATAGACATCACGATACACTGGTAAATCATAGTAAAGCGCCATAATCCAAAATATTTTTTGACTGGGGGCCCTGCCCCCGGTATCCCCTTAATTGTTGAATAGATAAATAGTTAAAAAGCCCGCACCGCCCGAACACACCACCCCACACCCTCCTCGTGGTAGCCCCGGCCGCCACTGCCGAAGCCCTGCTCCCATGCGTAACCTGCACCGTACTCCGTAGAACTCCAGTAGTAGTTGTCGGAAAAACCGCCAACAGCACTTTTTGCGTAATAAAGCTTATTCAATTCATCCTTTGTCGGTAAATGCCAGTCACTGTAACCGTTTTCATCCAGATCGTCACATGCTTTCTTCGCAGCCTCCCAGGTATATTTGTCACCTCCAGGCAGATCAGCTTCAGCAGCAATCAGGCCATGCCGTTCCCCTTCAACATAACCTTTATCACCTGGCTGGAAAATACAGGCGATTTTCCCCCCCGCATATTTATCACCAATTCTTACGATTTTGATAGCTTTTTCAAGTTCTTCATTGTGGGTTGGAGAAAGTTTAAAGATCACAAGAAACTCACTGCTGTAAAAAGCTTGCTGCCAATGCTCAGCCGCTTTGATCAGATAGGGATCCATCACTTTTACCTCCCTGAAATTAGCAGAAAACAGGTCCGCTTTTGTAAAATCGGCACCTCCAAGATTAGCATCCTGAAAATTGGCTTCATTGAGATGTGAATTCCTGAGGATTGCTCCCCTAAGATTTGCCCCCTTCAGATTGGCGTTACTCATGTCGGCTCCGGTCAAATCCAGCCCTTGCAGCCATGCGTCATGCAGATCTTCCCGTTGAAGATTCAATGGCCTGCGGAATGAGTCGGAAACAGAAGGAAAATAACCCATGTACCCGACAACCAGAACGAGGAGTATCCAGCGGGGAGTATTCCGCCACCGCCGATGCTCTTTGGGACAACGGTGGATCTGCAAAAAAAGAAGGGAGAACGTCACAAAAGATGCGACATAAAACATCGGACGAATCAACTCTTTGAGGGCAAACGCCTTATATGCCAAGAAGCACAATACCAGCGGTACAAACCAGTAAAAGATAAAGTTGGTGACAAAGCGGGGCAGAAGGTCACTAAAACTGAAAATGGCTGGAACACTCTCAATGGTTGGCTCACCGTTTTTAAGCGACTGCTCGTTCATATCCTTGCGTTTTTTTTCGAGCTGCAGCCAGTAGCCGAACAAAATGTGAAGATAGACGGTCAGGATGACAAGAAGAAAGGGCGAGACAATCAGAAAACCCTGAAAAGAGATTGAGGTGCCGACCAGCGGTGTCTGAAGAGAGCTGTTGGTGGCAATCAGCGACTTGTCGGGTGAGCCAACCACCGCCAGCAGACTGTACAACCCGACACCAAGCAGCGAGAGCATGGTTTTATTGATCGCTTTTGAATAGCTCTCATGCTGCGTTTTGATCACATCGGAATGCGTGCAATCCTCTATCCAGAACGAACGGGGTGCACTGCATCGCCCGGTAATTTTTGTCCAGATTTTTTTGAGCATCAGGGTATAAATTCAATAATTACGGTTATTATCTCAAACAAACAATGCAGCAATCTCGCTACTGCCCATACGGTCAAAATCTTCAGGAACAGAAATCTCGCCTGCCATAAAACCAAACTGCCGGGCGTTGCCAATGGTGGTATCGAATGGTATCACCTTAACCATCGGTCGCCCTGCCTTGCTGAGAATAAAAGCTTCACCACAAGCTGCCTGTTCAACCAGTTGGGCAAGTCGGGTTTCGGCATCATGAAGCGTGACGCTCTGCATCTTCGTTGTCATTATTGTCACTCCTGTTCAATTGAAATGTGGCTGATCAAAGAAATGACGACGCAGGTCATTGCAGTGACAACTGAAGCTTTTTCCCAAGCGCTTCAGCATAATGAAACAGCGTCGAAAACTTAATATCCTCCGAATGATTTTCCATACACGAAATCGCCGAATTTTTTGTCTTCAGTTTTCGCAACCTCCACCGCATTTTGAAAAGCTGAAGAACGTTTGAGTTTCCAGAAAACGATATACCTGATACTGGCAAAGGAGATTTACATGTCCCTCTACTCTCGCAGGAAACTGACCTCACAACCTTTAGAACCGGCGAAACAACTGCTTCCTATAAGAGAATATCCTATTGATTAGTAATAAGTTATCCAAATATCTCCTATAGAATCTCTTCTAAATCTCTTCTAATCTTTTCTCTTTAAATATTTCCCTCTTGCTCCTTTAAAACCCATTTTGGAGCAGCATCCGAACCCACATTCTTTATCGTTTCATTCCGACTCATTTCAGAAATAAGATTGGTGATTTTCTTTTTTTTCTGCTTTTCATCGTATAAATCAGACAGTTTCGTCCAAACCAACTCTTCGATGTCTTTGCGGGAAAGTGAACCATGATCTTGAATACCCTGCATAATCCAATCAAAATACTGCTGCTTGGAAAAGGCTTTGTTTCGGGTGTAAACTGCTTTTTGTCCTGTGGTTTGTGCTTCTTTAGCCGAAATAATAATATTGGGTTTTTTACCTTCAATAAGACCTTTTGCCCTCAGCAGCTTTATTTCTGCCTCCAAAAGAGGCTTCCGTTTCTGTACTTTATCGAGAAGGATAATCTGGTTTAAACTTAACTTGGGGTTTCGGGCAAGAACCCTCGCATAGTCCATATCCAGCACTTTTCCAGTAAGTGTTACTTTTACCTTGTTTCCTGAAAAATCGTAATCGGGCATTGGAAAAAACCTCTCTCGCTGCACCCTGAACATGCGCTTGATACCGCTGCCAATGGAATCAATCATATTGAAGGACTCCATAGTGGTAACCAGCAGGGTGTTTCTGTAAAATGAAGGCGGTTCTTCGCTATCGATAACCTCCTGAATGCTCCCGGGAAGAAAGGAGCCTGGATTTGTAAACGAGATGTATCCATCTTCATTTTCAGCAACAGAAACCCTTGAACCCAGGTTATAATCCTTATGGGCGATGCAATTACTCAACGCTTCTTTGATATTCTGCTGGTCGTACTGATCCACTTCATCAGGGAACAAAGTGCCCTCTTTGAGATAGCGATATTTGAGATTACGAATTTTTGCAAATACCTCATCGACAGCAATGATGTATGGCGGAT
>CAILRB010000015.1 GCA_903836465.1 uncultured Chlorobiaceae bacterium | reverse complement strand
TTCGAATATTTTCCAATCGATATGGGCCTCAAGTTTGAGCAAAGGATCATTGAGTTTGGTAAGTTTTTCAAGCAAAAAATGCTCGTCAAACATGCCTAACGGGTTGATGTGTTTCATTACAAAGGGTAAGTTGATATTATTACATCAATATACGAAATATTACCCTCAACGTATAACGCTAACACTATAATATTTATAAAGATATATCATTCAAGATTAAATAGAGGTGCCCTTTATTTTGGTGGTTTTTCGGTAATAATAATGGGCGTGTTGATGGGTTTTTCTCCAATGGGACGAGAATTTGATGCGGCGGTATGCCCTGATGCTTCGCTTGCTGACCTTGATACAGAGGCGATGGTTCGCTTTATCCGCCGGGCGCGGCTGTTTCGCGGGTTTCCCCTTCAGGAAGATGCCTCCGCTTTTGAGCTGTTGACCCATCTCAATTTGCTGAACAAGGGTCGGCCGTCTCATGCTGCTGTGCTGTTGTTCGGCTTCTATCCCCAGCGTTTTCTTATCTCTTCGGAGATCAAGTGTGCTCATTTCCATGGCACAAGGGTTGCCAAGCCGATACCATCATATCAGGTATATAAGGGGCGGGCCTTTGAGCTTGTTGATCAGGCGGTTGACTTTGTTCTCTCGAAAATCGACCTTGCAGTTGGTACTCGTGCCAAAAGTGCGGAGGTTCCTGTCACCTACGAAATTCCTCCTGAAGTGGTGCGGGAGGCAATTGTCAATGCTGTTGCGCATCGGGATTATACCAGTACCGGTAGTGTTCAGGTCATGTTGTTTGCTGATCGACTGGAGGTGTGGAACCCCGGGACTCTTTCGCCATCGTTGACCCTTGAAAAGCTCAGAAAACCTCATGGATCGTTTCCTGCCAACCCGCTTATGGCGGAGTCACTCTATCTTGCCAAATATATTGAACGTATGGGCACGGGAACAGGGGACATGATCACCTTTTGCAGCAATGCAGGTCTGCGTGAACCGGAGTTCAGCCTGACGGACGGGTTTGTAGTCACTATCTGGAGAAAGAAGAGTGCTCTGGCTGGAGCAGTAGCAGAAAATATTTCGTTGCCCGCCGGGGAAGTCAGCGGGGTTCATGTTTCATCTAAACATGTTATTGGTAAAACGCCGGTGAAAACGCCGGTGAAAACGCCGGTGAAAACGCCGGTGAAAACGCCGGTGAAAACGCCGGTGAAAACGCCGGTCAAAACGTCGGTCAAAACGCCCGATCGGATTCTTGAACTGCTTGCGGCAAATCCTGAACTGACACTGGCGGAGGTCGCTAAAGCAATCCATAAATCGGTGAGAGCGGTGGAACGAGCAAGTGCAAAATTAGTGAAAGAGGGGCGCTTGTGCTATGTTGGTCCAGCAAAGGGCGGCCATTGGGAGGTATTGAGCTGAATCCGGTTTTTTGACTGACAGCGTTGGATCTGCTTGAAGGCAATGAAGAATCATCTCCGAACCTTTCTGCTGATTATTCCCAGGGATCAAGAAGTGTTGCGCCAGAACCGCTCATGTCGGCTGTGTTTCGGGTAACCACGATCAAGTCGTTTGTTATGGCCGTCGCAGCAATGAGCGCATCAATGACGGGGAGTGAACGCATTGTGCCCCAACAACGTGCAACTTCAGCGGTGATGCCAAAAATCCGGCCATTGAACCGTTCCATTAATTCATCAGCAAGCCACGTCTGCAATTGCATTTTTTTTCTGCCTTCCGCCAGCTTTGAAATTCCTTTTTCAACTTCACCAAGCGTGATGACACACAGATACAGGTTCTCTTCATCCTGACCATCAATCCACTCCATAACTTTCGGTGACGGCTCCGCTCTGATCAGCTCAGAGATCACGCAGGTATCCAACAGGTAACCTCCCCCTGACTTCACAGAATCACCTCATTTCTGCCAGAATCTTTTGATCGCTTGAGTTCTATACCTGAATTTCGGAGCGGTGAGTTATGAAAAAAACTTGAGAGGGGCTCACCCGGCTTGCGAACATTCATTGCCTTGTTGTATTCGTCAAAAGAGATAACCACTGCTGAAGGCTTGCCATGCAGGGTAATAGCCTGTGGCCCCTCGTTGAGAGCGTTGCGGACCACTTTGCTCAAATGATTTTTTGCATGTTGCAGTTGCCATGTTTTCATCCTCTTCCCCCCATCGGTTATTGTATGATCGTTCTGGCTATTATAGACAGAATATAGGAAAAGCTGGCAGACTTTTGACAATATTTCATTCTTGCCAGCTCCTTTTGCGATGCAGGCAACTCTGAACGCAAAATTCGGGAGCGCGTTATACCCTGTTGATGGAGTGTGACAAAATCAATATATCCTGGAAGAAAACAATTGCTCGGTTATTGCAAAGTTGCAAGTTCATCGTGCTGTTCAGATGTGTGTGGATATTGGAACACACCTTGTTGTCCGCAGTGAGTTTCCCCCTCACTCTACCATGGGAAAAACGTTTGATGTTTTATGTGAAGCCGGATTTGGCTGATTATTGCAGAACTTTATAGTGAACACACTTTGCTGAACCAATCCGGCGAAGGCTTCCGGTCTTTTTAACGGAAGTTGATTTGTGTTTCTACCAAACCGGAGCTGAGCTTGAGTCACTCGAAATTCCTTATGCCAGCGGGAAACGCTATATTGTTCTCCATTATTCCCCTTGACTTTATGGAACTTGAACAGTATCACGTAACCCAAACCCTCTCATGAACGAGAGCCCCACCCTCTCTCCCGGCCAGGAGCGCATAACAGGCGTGGTTGATAAGGTAAGTTTTTTCAGCGAGTCGTCTGGGTTTACTGTTCTGCGCCTCAAGATAAAGGAGGATCGTGATCTGGTAACCGTGGTGGGCTGTGTTGCGGCTGTCAATACGGGTCAACATATCGAAGCTGTCGGTTGCTGGCAGAATGACAAAACGTGGGGAATCCAGTTCAAGGCAACGCATCTTGTCGTTATCCCGCCCGATACGCTTGAGGGAATTACCAAATATCTCTCCTCCGGCATGGTCAAGGGGATAGGCCCCCATCTGGCAAAGGTACTGGTGAAGGCTTACGGGATGGAGGTCTTTACGGTAATTGAGGAACATTCTGAACAACTGCTTGGGCTTCCCGGTATTGGCAAGAAAAAGTTGCTGCAGATTGTTGCTGGCTGGTCGGAACAGAAAGCGATTAAAAAGATCATGCTTTTTCTTCATTCGCACGGGGTGAGCACGTCGAGAATCGCGAGGATTTTTAGGGTCTATGGTGATGATGCGGTGGCTATTGTGAGCGCGAACCCCTATCGCCTGATCCATGATATTCCCGGCATCGGTTTTAAAAGTGCCGACCAGATTGCCCGGAACATAGGCATACCCATGGATTCACCGTTGCGCGCGCGGGCGGGCATCGGGTATACGCTTCAGGAACTCTCCCTTGAGGGGCACTGCAAGGTGCCTGAACCAATGCTGCTTGATGCATTCAGGAAGCTGTTGACCATGCCTGAATCGGTTCTGGAAGAGGCGCTCCGGCAGGAGCTCTCCATTGGCACCATCGTTGCGGTTGAGGAGGAGGGCCAAAAAAGTTACTATATGGTCTCACTTTTTCGTGCCGAGACAGGGGTGGCCAAAAGCATTCGCCGTATCATGAAGGGACCGCTTCCCTGGAAAAACCTTGATCCGGAAAAAGTGATTCCGCAAGCGGAAAAGCAGTCATCCATTGAGTTGTCGGAGTCGCAGCGGAGTGCCGTGGCGCTTGCGCTGTCGAGCAAGTTTATCGTCATTACCGGCGGTCCCGGTGTCGGCAAGACCACAATAATTAACACGATTCTCAAGATTCTTGCTCTAGAGAAGCTCAATGTTCTCCTTTGTGCTCCAACGGGAAGGGCGGCCAAGCGGCTTTCGGAGGCGACCGGCATGGAGGCAAAAACCATCCATCGGCTGCTTGAGTTCGACCCTTTTCTGCGCGACTTCAGGCGTGGCCAATCGAATCCGCTCGAAGCCGATCTGGTGATTGTGGATGAGGCATCAATGATTGACGTGGTGCTGATGAATCGCCTGCTTGCGGCTATCTCCAGCCGTTCAGCCCTGATGTTTGCCGGTGACGTCGACCAGCTTCCTCCGGTTGGTCCGGGATTTGTGCTGGCCGACATGATCAACTCCGGCGCAGTTCCCGTGGTGCGTCTGACCGAGATTTTCCGTCAGGCTGAAAGCTCAATGATTATTGTCAATGCTCACCGGATCAACCGTGGAGAGTTCACGGTTCCATCCCATAACGCAGGCGGGGAACTCTCTGATTTTTACGTCGTACCCTCCGAGAGCACGGTGGATATTCAGCGCAGGCTTCTGCTGATTGTGGCCGACCGTATTCCCGAGCGCTTCGGTATGGATCGGCTGAACGATATTCAGGTACTGACTCCCATGAACAAGGGACCACTTGGTACGAGGGCCTTGAATGCTCTGCTGCAGGAGCGGCTGAACCCGCACGCCCGCCGAAAAATTGTGCGGTTTGAAGTCACGTATGCTGAGGGTGACAAGGTGATCCAGTTGGTCAATAATTACGAGAAGGAGGTCTTCAATGGCGATATCGGGCGCATTGCTGTTGTTGACGAAGAGGAGAGCACGCTCAGGGTGCTGTATGACGGACGGGAGGTGATCTATGAGTCTGGCGAGCTGGAGGAGATTGCGCTTGCCTATGCTATCACCATTCACAAAAGCCAGGGCTCGGAGTACCCTGCAGTGGTGATACCGCTTTCCATGCAGCACTTTACGATGCTTGAACGGAACCTCATCTACACGGCAGTCACCAGAGCAAAAAAGCTGGTGATGATTATCGGCGATCCAAAAGCGCTTTCAACGGCCGTCGGCAACAAACGATCTTCGCAGCGGATGACGGGCCTTGCAGCAATGATTTCGGGTGAAGGGGAGGATTTGTTATATTCCGGCCATGTTTCTCAAGACCAGAGAATCTAAGCCGGGGATAACCATTTTATTGCTGCTTTATGAAGAGAATCAATCTGATCCGCCTTTCCCTGTTCCAGATGGGGTTCGGCATCATGCTCGGCTTTCTGCTCGATACTCTTAACCGGGTTATGACCACTGAGCTTCGTATCTCTGCCACCATTGTTTTTGGTCTGATAAGCCTCAAGGAGCTGCTGGCGATTTTTGGCGTCAAAGTTTGGGCAGGCAATCTTTCGGATCGGTCACAGATTTTCGGACTCAAGCGTACCCCCTATATTCTGCTTGGCCTGCTCTGCTGCGTGTTCTCTTTCATGCTTGCTCCAGGTGCGGCTTATGAAGTAAGGGTTGGCGGGATCTCCTTTGCTGAGCTGCTCCCGGCCATGATGCGCGACATCGGCCTGTTAAAGCTTTCCTTCATTTTTCTTGTTTTCGGGTTTGGGCTACAGGTGGCGACCACCGCTTACTATGCACTCCTTGCCGATACGGTAGGGGAGGCCAATATCGGCAAGGTTACCGGTGCAAGCTGGACGTTGATGGTGCTTACCACGATTATTTCCACTCGTATTGTCGGCTCCTTTTTGGATGTCTTTACTCCTGAGCGGCTCATAAAGGTGGCCGAGGTAGGCGGCTTGATTGCGCTTGGTATCGGACTTGTTGCCGTACTTGGCGTTGAGAAGCGTCATGCTGAAACAAAAGCGGGCGAGAGCAAGCACTCGCTCTCCTTTTCCCAGTCGATCCAACTCCTCTCCTCATCGCCCAAAACCCTGCTTTTTGCCTCTTACATCTTCATCTCGATCTTTGCCCTTTTTGCCAACGAAATTGTTATGGATCCTTTTGGCGCGCATGTATTCGGGATGCCGGTTGGCACGACAACAAAGCTCTTCCGGCCGACCATGGGTGGTACCCAGCTTATTTTCATGCTTATCACTGGTTTTTTGCTTGGCCGGATAGGCCAGAAACGGGGCGCCTTTATCGGCAATATGTTCTGTATCGTTGGCTTCGGCATGTTGATTGTTGCAGGTTTCTTGCTCGATGTGCAGTTTCTGCGCATTGCCCTTGTGGTGACCGGCATCGGCCTTGGCGCCTCAAGTGTTGCCAATATCTCCATGATGATGTCCATGACGGCTGGTCGCAGCGGCGTTTACATCGGTCTCTGGGGTACGGCACAAAGCCTTGCCATCTTTATCGGCCATCTTGGTGCAGGTGTTATCATTGATCTTGTCTATCATTTTTCCGGGCACTATGTCTGGGCTTATGCGGCTATTTTTGTCATAGAAATTATTGCCTTTACCATTGCAAGCCTGGTGCTGCCGCATATTTCAAAAGAGGCCTTCGAGGCCGAAAGCAAGGCAAAAATGGATGAACTTGCCCTTGCCTCTAAAGGATGATGTTATGAAATATGTCTTTGGACCGGTCTCTTCAAAACGGCTGGGACAGTCGCTCGGGGTTGACCTGCTTCCTCCGAAAAGCTGTACCTGGAACTGCATCTATTGCCAGTTGGGAAAGACCAGGAAATTTGTTGCCGAGCGACAGGAGTTTTTTCCCCGAGAGGAGATTTTTGATGAGATCCGTCAGGCGCTTGCGCTTAACAACAGTCTTGACTGGATCACCTTTGTCGGTTCCGGAGAAACCATGCTGTATAAAGGGATCGGATGGCTTGTCGCGGAGGTGAAAAAGCTTACAAACACTCCCGTTGCTGTTATCACCAACGGCTCCCTTCTCTCGTTACCGGAAGTCCGTGAGGAGCTTCTTCAGGCTGATGCGGTACTTCCATCGCTCAATGCCGGTTCGGAAACTCTCCATAATCAAATTTGTCAGCCAGCTTCGGGGTTGACGTTTCAGCAGCATGTCGAGGGGCTTGTGGCCTTTCGGAGTGAGTATAAAGGGCGTCTCTGGATTGAGGTGATGCTGCTTGGCGGAATAAACGATACTGATGCAGCTCTCAATGATCTTGCGAATGTTCTTGCAAAGATCAACCCTGACATGGTGCATCTTGTTCTTCCCACCCGACCCGCTCCCGAGCAGGAGATTCGACTTCCCTCCGAGGAGCGCTTGGAACAGGCTATAGCCATTCTCTCAAAGGTTACGGTCGTTGTCAGTCCCCTCAAGGGAAATATGGATCTTCGTAATGCCCCTGACATGCTTGAGGCGATTACCGCTATTGTCTCTCGTCACCCGGTGCAGCAGCGTGAATTGCAGAAAGCCGTTGCGGACTGTTTTCCCGGAGAAGCTCAAAAGGCTGATGAGTTTCTCTCTGGTCTTTTCGCATCCGGACGATTCAGGCTGGTCGAGCATAATGGTGAGCCCTACTGGGTGATTCAGAATGAAGAGAACAATGGTTTCAACTGTTGAAACCACGTACCGGAAACGTCAGCGAAAAGCTTGTTCCACTCTTTTCTTTGCTTTCTACTGATATCTTGATCTGCTGCAGGTCGGCAAGTTTTTTGACAATGGAGAGCCCGAGCCCCAACCCTCCAGTGCTTGAGTTTCTCGATTCATCGACCCGGTAAAATCGGTCAAAAATAGCCTGCAGTTTTTCCTGGGGGATCCCAATCCCCTGATCGCTGATGCGGCAGACAATCGCATTGGTGGTTCGTTCGGTGACTATTGTGATTAAAGAACCGGACGGAGAGTATTTGATGGCATTCGAGAGAATATTTTCTAAAATCATGTCAAGCATTCCTGGATCGGCTGCAACCATTGCATTTTCTGCATGATCAACGGTAAGAGAAATATCTTTGGTGAGTGCCGCTGGACGAACTCTGTCAATGACGGTCTCAAGGTGCCGGGAAAGAGCTATGGTTTCTATATGCGGTTTTATCTTGATGCTCTCATAACGCGCAAGCAGAAGTAACTGGTCGATCATTCGTCCCATACGGTTTAACTCTGTCAGGCAGAACTGAATCCTTGTTTCGTAGTGTTCTCTCTCTCTTGGTTTACGAATCAGTACTTCAAGAGTTCCTTTGAGCACCGCAATTGGCGTTTTAAGCTCGTGAGAAGCATCGGCGGTAAAGTTTTTTTCACGCAGGAATGCATCCTCCAGCCTGTCGAGAAGAGCATTCATTGTTGCCGACAAACGGTATAATTCGTCATGATGATAGGGCAGAGGAATGCGCTGATCGAGATTTTCCTGTGACATTTTTTCAGCAGTGGCAATAACCTTTTCAATCGGCTGTATGCTTTTGCCTGCAATCAAGCGAGTGAGGATAAAAAGAGTGAGAATGATAACGGGAAATGAAAAGAAAAAAATATTCTGCAGGTCGTGCAGGACAATCAGCGCATTTTTCAGAGGCATGGCAACAAGAAGGTAGCCTTCGGTTACCCCTTGTTGATTGACAAGAGGCACCTGTGCCTGGCGAACCATTGTGCCGCCAAAATAGCTGTTGAAATAGGCTGTGCCAGAATGAGTTGGATTAAATGCAAGGACGCACCAGGAGAGACTTGCTGATTTATTCATGACCTCTCCGGTACTGTTCACCAGTTGAATAAAGTCGGTATCAATCGGTAATTTCTTTTTCTTCCTGGATTTATTGTCGTTGTCGTCGTCGTTGTCGCCGTCTTTGATGTCTTTAATATTTGCAAATCCCTGAAAATTATGAGTTGATATATTTGAGTCTGCAAGGACTTCTGTAATCTCACGTTTAATTTCATCGTCAAATTGCTTGTACACGATATTTTCAACCGTCAGATAGATGGTCGTAAAGACTATGGCTATTAAAAACGCGGTTGCTATGGTATAGTAGAATGCAATTCTGTTGCGCAAACTCATGACCGACCATCCTTTTTTCAGTGGCTGGCTTAGGATATCGTTTTGTGTTTTTTTTTTCATGAAACGCCGGGTTCACGAATGATATAGCCTACTCCACGGATAGTTTGAATGATGTTTCCAGCTCCTGCGGCTTCGAGTTTTCTGCGCAAAAAGGTGATATAGACGTCAATCACTGAGGTATCGGAATCAAAATGGATATCCCACACATGCTCAATGATGCGGCTTCTTGTACATACCCGGTCTTTATTGCGGATCAGGTATTCAAGCAGGGCAAATTCTTTCGGGGTAAGAATAATTTCATTTGAGCCACAGAATACCTGGTGGGTTACCGGGTTGATGTTGAGGATTCCCGCACTGAGCGAATCGTCATTCTGGTTTTTATTTCTGAGCTGCACTCTGATACGTGCCAGCAACTCTTCAAATTCAAAGGGCTTTTTTATGTAGTCATTAGCCCCGGCATCCAGCCCGAAGACGACGTCTTCAAGGGTATCTTTGGCAGTCAGAAAAAGTACCGGTACAGGGTTGCCAGCTTTGCGCACCTGTCGGCAGACCTCTATGCCGCTCAGTGCGGGAATCATCCAGTCAATGATGAGCAGGTCATACTCGTTGATCAAGGCCAGATCAAGCCCGGTTTTGCCGTCATAAGCGATATCGACGGCAAAATACTCTTCTTCAAGACCATCCTTGAGGAAGCCGGCTATGCCCGGCTCATCTTCAATAATGAGAAGCCTCATGCAATTGTGAGTTAAAGGTTAATCTTTATCGCTATCTTTTGCCTGTGTACCCTTGGAGAGGGCTAAAATCTCGCCAAGAACTTCTTTTGGGTGTTTTTTGTTACTGTCTGCGATCTGTTCAACGGTTGCTGATGCATCATGAACAACAATTCCTTTTTTCGCAAGTTGCTCAACAAGAACCGCTGGTGTGGTTTTTACAACTTGAGCGACTGTTTCAAGCGAAGATGATGCAAGAGCATAAGCGGCTATTTTCCCTGGATTTTCTTCGCGCTCGCCGAATATGGGCAGAACTGAAACAATGGTGACAATGAGTGCGGCACCAATGATGCCAAGAGCTGGCTTTTTTGAGAAGTAGCCGGTTAATTGTTTCCAGTTCGAAACAACATGAAGGGTAACGCCACTAACAAGAAGCCAGCTCAGCCACTTGTGAACTGGTTCAACGAGTCCGATCTCAAGATCAAAAAAAATCAGCAATCCAGTGACTGCTGAAATGGTAAATGCTCCGACGGCAAGAGGTGTTGCCCAGGATTTAAATGTTGTGCTCATTGTGTAATTGCTGTTCTTGAATTTAGTATTTTCAGAGGTGTATTCTCTTTTATTAGTTTTAAATGTAGTACAGGGATTCTTAAAGGAGTCCAAGGGAAAGCTTAAAAATTGCTTAAAATGATGAGCGATCAACATCAATCATTTAACACTGTGACCGATGCATTTTGACCATGAAGCTCTGCGGATTAAAGAAGGTGAACAGGTAAATCTCAAAAAGTACCCGACACTTGTTGATCCTGTTTACAGTTCCAAAGAAGAGTATAAAGTGATGCTTGCTGATCATGTTGAGCAGTTGAGCAAGCTGCAGCAGGTGCATTATGCCGATAACCGTTATTCGCTGATGCTGGTTTTTCAGGCAATGGATGCTGCCGGCAAGGACGGCATTATTAGGCATGTTATGTCCGGCGTGAATCCTCAGGGGTGCCAGGTCTTCAGTTTCAAACATCCTTCTGCCGAAGAGCTTGAGCACGATTTTCTCTGGAAAAGCTACCGTTGTCTGCCGGAGCGGGGCCGTATCGGCATATTTAACCGTTCCTATTATGAGGAGGTGCTTATTGTGCGGGTGCATTCGGAGATACTTGAAATGCAGGGTATTCCTCATGAGCTGATCAATAAGGAGAGCGTCTGGGACCACCGATATCAGTCGATTGTCGATATGGAAAAGCATCTCCATCGCAACGGTACCAGGATTATCAAATTTTTTCTTCACCTCTCAAAAGAGGAGCAGCGGAAACGATTTCTTGATCGCATTGACGCTCCGGCAAAAAACTGGAAATTCAGTGTCTCCGATATTGAGGAGAGAAAGTACTGGAAAGAGTATATGCTCGCTTATGAGGCCTGTTTCAGCGCAACAAGCAGCAAACATGCGCCATGGTATGTTGTTCCGGCTGATGACAAACAAAATGCGCGGCTGATGGTTTCACAAATTATTGTTCACACCCTGCAAGGCCTCGGCTTGTCATATCCTGAAGCAAGCCCGCAACGTCTGAAGGAGCTGGCGGATATTCGCAAGCATTTGATGGAAGAGGGCGGTTGAAAACTTTGCTGTTCAGGACTCTCTTTTCAAATCCTGACGGGGATACCTCTTTCCCGAAGGTACTCCTTTGCCTCAAGAATGGAGTGTTGCCTGAAGTGAAAAATAGATGCGGCAAGCGCAGCATCGGCGCGGCCTTTGGTAAATCCCTCATAAAGGTGCTCAAGGTTTCCTGCGCCTCCGGATGCGATGACCGGAATATGCACTGACATTGAAACCTTGCGGAGAATATCGTTGTCGTAACCCTCTTGTGTGCCGTCCCGATCCATGCTGGTCAAAAGAAGTTCTCCGGCGCCGAGTTCCTGAACCTTTTGAGCCCATTCAATGGCTTCAAAGCAGGTTGGATTTTTCCCTGAATGGGTATGGACAATATAGTCGTTTCCGATTTTCTTGATGTCGATGGCAACAACAACAGCCTGCGATCCATATTTTTCTGCAATACGGGTGATCAGATGCGGGTCGTTGACGGCGGCAGTATTGACTGACACTTTATCGGCGCCGTGGAGAAAAACCTCTTTGGCGCGTTCAACGGAACTGATTCCGCCCCCGACCGTGAGGGGAATAAAGATCTCGCCGGAAACTTTCAACACCTCTTCAAGTGTCGTTTTGCGGGATTCAAGCGATGCTGAAATATCAAGAAAAACAAGCTCGTCAGCCAGCTCGTTATTGTAGAAGCGTGCCTGTTCAAGGATGGAGCCAGCATCTCTCAATCCTTCAAAGTTAATTCCTTTTACCACCCTGCCGTCACGTACATCGAGACAGGGTATGATCCGCTTGGCTAACATGACTGAAACAACTGAAATTCATTGTAAAAAACCTTGATGACAAGAAATCAATAAAGTTTGAACTCTACAACAATATTTTCAGGTATTACCATCTTCGGCTCACTTTGGTGAGCTTTTATTTGATTGTCTGATGTTAAAAAAATCGCTATTATAGCACTGGTTTTTTAATAACTCTAAGCCCGGTTACACTATGAATTTTAATCCATGGCACGACGTTGAGATAGGAGAAGGTCAGCCGAATATCGTGACTGCCATTATCGAGATTTCGAAGGGCAGCAGAACGAAATACGAGCTTGACAAAAAAACCGGAATGCTGAAGCTTGACCGGGTGCTTTTTTCCGCTGTTTTTTATCCGGCCAATTATGGCTTTATCCCGAAAACTCTCGGTGATGACCACGATCCGCTTGACATTCTTGTGATTTCCCAGTGTGACATTGTGCCAATGTGCATGGTGAGGGCAAGGGTAATCGGCGTTATGCGCATGATTGATCATGGAGAGGGTGATGACAAGATTATTGCTGTCGCTGAAGATGATGTCAGTATGAATAATATTCAAAATATTGACCAGTTGCCTCCATACTTTGCGTCAGAACTGAAGCACTTCTTTGAAGAGTACAAGGCCCTTGAGGAGAAAACTGTTCTGGTCGAAGAGTTTCAGAGCGCTGAAATTGCTCGACAGAGCATTGGCCATGCCATTGATAACTACAAAAAAGTTTATTCATAAATAATGGGTTTTGGCACCTGCATTCAGGTTTAAAAAAAGCGGTCACTGATTTCAATCAATGACCGCTTTTTTCATTATACCACGGTGGTGATTTTCGGCCCCGGATGGGTTTAATCCAGCAGAACCGAGCAGATTTGCTCAATCTCCTCATTTTTCAAGTATGGATGCATCGGAAGCGAAAAGATTCGGCTGCTCAAATCTTCAGATACAGGAAAATCGCCAACGTTATAGCCGAGGAATGAATAGGCTTTCTGAAGATGGAGCGGAATTTTGTAGTAGATCATCGATGGAATTCCCGCTTGCTGCAGGGCCTGTATGAGCTTTTCACGCTCCGACGTTGAGTCGGCAAGGAGCGAGTATTGTGCCCAGGCCGAGCGGTAGTGCTTCGGAATCCTCGGAACCACAAACTTCTCCTGCAAAAGGTTGTTGTAGGAGTCGGCAATGCGCTGGCGCGCGTCAAGTTCATCATCAAAAATGGTGAGCTTTTCAAGAAGAACCGCCGCCTGGATGGAATCAAGCCTTCCGTTGATGCCGATACGGACGTTGCTGTATTTGTCGACACCACTGCCATGAACCCGTATTGACCTCAACAGGCTATCAAGCTCATCATCATCGGTGAAAATTGCTCCGCCATCACCATAACAGCCAAGTGGTTTTGCCGGGAAAAACGACGTGGCGCCGACAAGTCCGAAACTTCCCGCTTTGTGTCCGCGAAAACTGCTGCCGAAGCTTTGGGCGGCATCCTCAAGAATCCAGAGTCTGTAATTGTCAGCGACAATCGAGAGTCGTTCATAATCAGCAGGCAGACCGAACAGATCAACGGGAATGATTGCTTTTGGTTTTAATCCGCGCTGCACAGCTTCATCGACAGCGTGGCCGACAAGTTCAGGATCAATGTTGAACGTATCGGGACAAACATCAACAAATACCGGGGTGGCTCCTGTGAGGCTGATCACTTCAGCCGTTGCGACAAAAGTAAACGGCGTGGTCATCACGGCGTCTCCAGGCCCGATGCCTTTGGCAAGCAGAGGCATGAGCAGCGCATCAGTTCCGGAGGAGCAGGAGACACAGTGCCTTGAGCCGACATACGAAGCAAGGCGTGATTCAAGTTCGGTGACTTCAGGCCCCATGATAAACTGGCCACTGTCGAGAATGCCCTCTATGCGTTGAAGAAGTGCGGTGCGTATACGCTCTTTTTGAGAAAGCAGGTCAATAAATTGCATAAGGTGTCTTCATTGAAATCTGTAAAAACTGTCTTTCAAAATACAGATTCTTTCGGGATAGTTATATGGTGTAATTCTATTATTCTGCAAGTTTGACATTTTGCTCTCTTCCTCATTTTTATGTAACTATAGGCTAAACAAGCAACAGTAATCTCAAGATAATCTGATCAACAACAATGAGTTCCTTCTACTTTCTCGGTATCGGCGGAACGGCTATGGCTTCAGTTGCCGTAGCACTCTCCCATGCAGGTCATGCCGTTACCGGTTCTGATACACAGCTCTATCCTCCGATGAGCACCTATCTTGATGAGCACAATATCCGGTACTTCAAAGGTTTTTCCGAGAAGAACCTCCAGAGAGCTTCACCTGACGCTGTCATTGTCGGCAATGCGATAAGCCGTGGAAATCCGGAACTCGAATATGCCCTTGACCACCACGTTGAACTTATTTCCATGCCGGATCTGGTAAGGCATCACCTTATTGGACAAAATACATCAATTGTGGTTGCCGGCACGCATGGTAAAACGACAACAACTTCTCTCGTTGCATGGCTGCTTGAAGATGGTGGCCTTAAACCGGGATTTCTGGTTGGCGGCATTCCTGAAAACTTCTCCATTGGCTGCCGGGCTTCAGGACGCAGCGAAGAGGGCTTTTTTGTGACGGAAGGCGATGAATACGATACCGCCTTTTTCGATAAACGAAGCAAATTTCTGCTCTATCGCCCTGACATCGCCATTATTAATAATATCGAATTTGACCACGCTGATATTTTTGATTCTCTTGAGGATATAAAGCGCAGTTTCAGGCTTTTTGTCAACCTGATTCCCCGAAGTGGCACGCTTTTCGTGAACGGTGATGATCCCGTGGCTGTCGATATTGCCTCTCGTGCTTTCTGCAAAGTTGAACGGTTCGGGTTGAGTACGGAGTCAGAGTGGAGCGCCTTAAACATAAGGGTAGAGAGTGAAGCCTCAACGTTCGACCTTTTCTACCAGGGGACATGCCTTGGCTCCATCCGAGTCCCGCTTTTCGGCAATTACAATATCCTGAATACCCTTGCGGCTATTGCGGCAGCAACTCGAACGGGTCTGCCCCTTGATGCCATAACACGAGCCATGCCCCGTTTCAAGCGACCCAAAAGACGTATGGAAATTGTCGGAACCTATTCCCGGAACATCACCCTGATTGAGGATTTTGCTCATCATCCTACAGCAATCAGGGTAACGCTTGAAGCTCTCGGGCAGCTTTATGCCGGACGGCGGATTATCACCTGTTTTGAGCCTCGTTCAAATACCACGACGCGGAACATTTTTCAGCATGAGCTTTCAGAATGTTTTGGGCCAGCCTCAATTGTGGTTATGGGAAAGGTTCACCGGCCGGAGCGCTATGCTCCTGAAAAATTGCTTAATACCAGTCAACTGAAACAGGAACTTGAACAGCAGGGGAAAATGGTTTTTCTTGCCGGTCAGGACTCTGCAAAGTATCCTGACGATATTGTTGAATTTCTTCAACCGCAACTCAGAGAGGGAGATGTCGTTGTTCTGCTCAGTAATGGAAGTTTCGGAGGATTGAAACACATGATGATGGAGAGTCTTGGGTGAATTCGTGCGCCTCGATACGCGCTTCGCGCTACTCGGCGACCGGGTTTGGCAGAAGATTCGGTCGCCGAGTAGCGCGAAGCGCGTATCGAGGCGCCATTGTTTCAATACGCACAGAATACCTGAATGAAGGCAATTGTGACGCAAAAAACGTGGATCGTATTACTGAAAAAAATATTAACGCTGTACAAAGGAATTCCGGTTTCAAATTATCTTTTTAAGTAGTATTTTGAGCGATAAACCAAGCACTTCGCGAAAGTTTTTCATGACATCAACACTAACTCATTACAACACCGGAACGACATTATGGCAAAAGTGAAAGTCGGCATTAACGGATTTGGCCGCATCGGGCGTCTGGTTTTTCGCCAGGCACTGAACAACCCGAACTACGAAATTGTTGCAATCAACGATTTATGTGACCCAAAAACCCTCGCTCACCTTCTCAAGTACGATTCTACCCACAAAAAATTCAAAGGTGATGTCAGTGTTGATGGCAGCAATCTTGTCGTCAACGGCAAAGTTATCACCATTACAGCACAGCGTGACCCGGCAGCTCTGCCCTGGAAAGAGCTCGGATGTGATCTGGTTGTTGAGTCAACCGGTATCTTTACCTCACGTGAAGGCGCATCGAAGCATCTCGCCGCAGGTGCAAAAAAAGTAATCATCTCTGCCCCGGCAAAAGATAAAATTGACGCAACAATCGTTCTTGGCGTAAATGGTAACAGTATTACCGGCAAAGAGGAGATCGTTTCAAACGCAAGCTGCACCACCAACTGTCTTGCTCCGATGATGAAGGTTTTGCAGGATAATTTTGGCATCGAAAAAGGCTTCATGACCACCGTTCATGCCTACACCAACGACCAGAACATCCTCGATCTTCCACACTCCGATCTTCGCCGTGCCCGTTCAGCCGCAATGTCAATCATCCCGACCAGCACCGGTGCCGCAAAAGCTATCGGCGAGGTTATTCCTGAACTTGTCGGCAAGCTTGACGGCTTTGCCATGAGAGTTCCGGTATCAGATGGCTCAGTCACTGATGTTACCTGCATTCTCACCAAACCTGCGACCAAGGCAGAAATCAATGCCGCAATGAAAGCAGCATCAGAAGGCGCAATGAAGGGATTCCTCGAATATTGTGAAGATCCTATCGTTTCACAGGATATCGTCGGTAACCCTAACTCCTGTATTTTCGATTCACTCCTGACCATGAGCTCAGGCAACATGGTAAAGGTTGTTGGCTGGTATGACAACGAGCTTGGCTACTCAACCAGAGTAACCGATCTTCTTGACATCTACTCGAAGTTTGTATAAAAACCACTCTTCTGAGAGGTAATTGTTAAAAAGGCGCTCTCATAGGGCGCTTTTTTTTATACTTTACTTTTCTACCAAGTCAAGTCCAGTGTTTCAAGGCAACTTTTCTTTTTCCTATAACACACACTGCTACTACCCATGAAAGCCATAATTCTCTATGACAGTAAAAGTTCAGGCGGATCAACCGACAGACTCATTGATGCTATAGGTCAGAAACTTGCCGAAACAGGAGCTTATGTGGAAAAGGCGAAATGCAAGAGTACCGGCGATTACAGTTTTGTCAAGGATTTTGACGTCGTTATCATGGGCGCCCCGATTTACTATCTTGTGGTCTCCTCTGAGCTTCTTGGCGCCCTGATGCAAAGCAACCTGAAAAGCTCTCTTCAAGGAAAAAAAATTGCACTTTTTCTCTCCTGCGGCAGTCCAGAGCTGATGGCAAATCTCCTCTATCTTCCACAGTTGAAACTTAACCTGATCGGCAGCACCATTCTTGCTGAAAAAATTTTTGCTCCGGATCAGATTTCAGATCCTGCCGTCATAGCAAAATATGTCGATGAGCTGAACAATGCCTATCAAACAGTTAGGCAGTAGTCTAATAAATTAAGTCTGAAAGCTCTTCTGATATAAAAAATGCGCTCTGGCGAGGAAAATGCCATAATTTATATACTTCATGCTGTAAAAAGCTGAAAAAGTCTATATTGAGTCGTTTTCCAATACCTTGTCTGCTTGCAGCTTTTTGAATGATTGTACATGTTCACCGAAGCAGTTCAGTACGACAAGCTAATTTTATATCACGATCAGATCATGCGATCAGATCACGACAGGGAGTCAGTGTTGACACAGAAGGATTATTCAAAAAAATCTATAGAGTTACATCTCAGAACACGCGGGAAGATTGAAATAAAGTCGAAGGTTGATTTAATGACCAAAAACGACTTGTCCTTGGCGTATACGCCTGGTGTGGCTGCTGTTTGCATGGAAATAGGCCTTGACAAGCAAAAATCCTATACCTTGACCAATCGGGCCAACCAGGTTGCGATTGTTACTGATGGAACGGCGATTCTTGGTCTTGGCGACCTTGGCCCGGAAGCGGCGATGCCGGTCATGGAAGGCAAATCCATAATTTTTAAGGAGTTTGCTGATATTGACGCAATTCCGCTCTGCATCAATTCTACTGATGTTGAAGATATTGTGAAATTCTGCAAGCTTATAGAGCCAAGTTTTGCAGGCATAAACCTTGAAGATATTTCAGCGCCTCGCTGTTTTGAAATTTTTGAGCGCCTTGAAAAAGAGTTATCAATTCCTATTTTTCATGACGATCAGGATGGAACGGCTATTGTTACTTTGGCGGCCATCATCAATGCCTGTCGTGTAACCGGACGGAAGCTAAAAGAGTTATCCGTTGTCATTAACGGTGCCGGAGCTGCCGGTATTGCCATTGCAAGGCTCTTGATTCATGCGAAGGTCAAGGAGGTGGTTCTGGTTGATACGCAGGGTGCAATTTACGCCGGTCGTCCGGGCATGAATGCAATGAAACAGAACATCGCTGAAATCAGTAACAAGGCGAAGCTCTGTGGTGATTTGCAAAGCACGCTGGTTGGCGCAGATGTCTTTGTGGGCGTCTCTATCGGCAATATTGTGACTCCTGAAATGATTGAAGGAATGAACATTTCGCCGTTTATCTTTGCCATGGCCAATCCCGAACCGGAAATTATGCCTGAGCTTGCCTACAAGGCTGGCGCAAGCATTGTGGGAACGGGGCGGTCAGATATGCCAAACCAGGTGAATAATGCGCTTGTGTTTCCTGGATTGTTCCGGGGCCTCTTTACCAGCGGCATTAAAAAAGTTACTCCGGAAATAAAAATGGCTGTGGCGACCTCAATTGCCTACTCCATCGAACCGACACGCGACCACCTGATGCCGACCGCCTTTAATAAAGATGTTGTGCGCAATATCGTCAACGTTATTGCTAAAACGGAAGGGGAGTCTGACTGCACCGGTGATGAATGTGAGCTGGAAGAGCTTCTGGCTGGATTGGTCAACTGAAAACAGAAGCAAAAGAAAACAACAGGACGATACAAAAACCGATGCATAAGAAACTGTCGGGCAACGATAGGGCCGTTGCCCGACAGACTTGACTATTTGGGGGAAATTCCCCGCTGAGTGGCCGGGCACTCAAGCTGTGCAACCTGTGTATAATGATTGGTTGAGAGATCCGTATTTACCTTCTTGAGGAGATCGTTCCGCGAGATCTTGTTTTTTGCAGCTTCGGTTTCCGTGGCCCAGTAATAAGTGAAAGCGCCATGATAGTTGCCGGCGATATAGGCATCGGCGCTGGTCTGGTTGTCCCGACAGGCGCCCCAGAGTATGACGTTCTTGGCTGCCTTATCCAGCACTCGGGTACGCAGACCTCTGGCCATGAGCGGCATTACCTTATCGCACGCTTCTTTGGACGGCGGCGCGATATAGCGGGGACGGCGATCTGGCATCAGGTCCATGGCCTTGAGGCCAGTGCCCGAATGACAGGTGTCCAGATACACTTCGACGAGAACGTTGTCCGGCACCTGCGCAAAGAGATAGTTCAGTTCATCGTCAAGGATGACGTGATTCGGATCCCATTGGCCGCTTTTTGCCGCCAGGTCATGGGGGCAAAAAGCCTCGTCATAATGATCGGGCTCATCACCGTTCTTGTCGGGCACCTGGGTGCCGTGACTCGACAGGCTGAACACCAGATAGCTGTACTTACCGGTCTTGGCTCCATTGACCATGGCAGTCAACTCAGCCATTATAGCCTGCTTGGTGGCTTGGGCATCGGCCAGGATTTTGATATCTCCTGCAACAAAGCCAAGATATTTTGTGAGGATGCCGACCATCTGGTTGGCATCGTTGACACATCCGTGCAAGGTGCTGCCGGGATAGTTCTTGAAAAGATTGATCCCAACGCAAAGCGCTTTACGGTTTGACATTTTAGTCTCCTGAGATAAGTGTTTAGGTGAAAATTACTGTTTTATTTGTTGCCTGAACATTGTTTAAAGAAAATGCATTTCGGAGTTTTTTGAAATCGGACATGTAATACTCTTGTCAGAATTGAGTTTGGATAAATAATGAAGTTGCTAACGAGCTAGCAGCCTGTCGGACTAACGACAGAGAAGCTGTACACCCAAAAGCCCTCGACCGTCCTTTTTCTGTTCATTTTAGCCATAAAAACCCATATCAAGCGCATAGTACACCAAAACAGTCCCAATTGTCTGCCTTGTACTCC
>CAILRB010000014.1 GCA_903836465.1 uncultured Chlorobiaceae bacterium | reverse complement strand
TTCAGTCAACAATGATTATAATAAGGTGTTATTACGCTTGCGCTGACGGATTGCCTGAGATTATCTGATATTTTCGTTCTTCAAATATCAATGTAACATATTATTTTATAATCTAATATAACCTTTTCGTTCAGACACTAATTAAAACCGGGATAAAATCAGCTTCCCTCAACATTTTCTAAACCAGAAAAATATCTATCGAAGAAATGAGAACTTAACAAAGGTCATTAAACTGCATATATTTCAACAATATGCGCAGAATATCAGACAAAGAGAAGACATACTGGCGATATAACTAAGCGTTACACATCAATCCCCAAATACCGGTAATAACTCGCCCGCGAAATCTTCAGTGTCGAACAGAGCTCACCGGATGCTGTTGTGGTTTCAATGCCGCCGTTATTGGGATCGCTTCAGGAAAGGGAAAAAATAGCACGGCAAGAGATTCGATGAAACTTTAAGTCGCTTTAATATTTTATCTTATAATTATAATGGCTTTTGTCTAAACACCAGCCACTTTCAGCAGATTTTGATGTGCTGCTGATTTAGATCAGCATTGAGTAGTTTTTCTTTAAATAATTATTTTGCTGTACGTTAAAGGATTATATAAGCTTTTTCATAAAAGAATCTATACCGATATAAAACGCTTACCGTGCTTTAATATCCAAATTCTGAGGTGACCCTTTATGAATAACTTAGGATAAAAAATCATGGCACTTACTTTTATCACACCTACTGTCAAAAGTGATCTTGTGACCCAATCACTATCAGCAATTGCGGGGCTGGACACCTGGGTCACAAATCACAAAACACTCTCAACAGGAGTTCTCCCTTATAATGGAAGGACAATCATGAACCAGAATGGTGTAGCTATGGCATCATACAATCCACTTGTTGGTTATGGCGGGAATAGTGAATGGGGGCCATACGCTGCAACTTCGGAAACTCAGATTTTGATGACTCGTGGATGGGCTTATGCCCACTACATTACCAAGAAAGCGGGAAGTGAAAAGGGATTGGCTAACTTAACTCTCCTTGCCCATTCTCTGGTTAAGAACTTTTTTATCAACAACTCCCCTGGAGAGTATCCAGCAACAGCAACTGGAGGCGGGATACACTGGTTGGTGAACGGTGGAGCTGCTATTACCACACCAAGTGGAACCATTGCGGCTAATGAAAAAATGGAGATTGACTACGACCTCACCAGAACAACACCTGGAAGCCGGAGAAGAAAGCTCAGAGTAATTGGTGGAAACAAAGAATGGTCAATGGCCGGAGACACTATGTATTGGGCAAGCTCAGCATTCAGGAGTATGTGCATGGCCTCCGACTACCAGCCTGACAGACGGATTCGTCATATCGATTACGGTAAATGGGATACCTGGAGAGTGAACACAACCAACATGCTGGGGATGTCAGGCTGTCCAACTAAAATGGCTGCTTTTGAGTATAGTACAAAGTCTCTACTCAATGGTTGGGCAGACCCGAACCAGGTACTGGCAGTTCCAACTTGGAAGGGGCCATACTACACTGGATACCAGTCAGGTCATGGAGCATACTTTGGAACAACCAATGCAGTAACCAACTTCATGGCTTCTGCTCAGGAGGCCTATACCGCAAAATTGTCAGCCGCAGGAAAAGGCACTATTATTGGGCCTTTTGCTCCGGTTATGTCTTACGATGGGGTATACATGGTTGACCCTGCCAATAACACGAACAATTGGGTATGGGATGGAACAAAATGCCCAGACCAGAACATCAAGTGGGGAGCTTTTCAGTATCGTGCGTTTGCTGCTATGGCCGAAGTGAGCTGTAATTTAGGTCAGGCAACTCTGACTTCAACCTACCCAGTTCTCTTGAATTTCTTGAGATGGCTGAAGGGTGTAATTGATGCAGATACAACAAGCCGCCTTGTCTCAACAAAGATCCCGAACGTATTTCCTCCAGATGCAAAACCCTACATTCATTATGGGGAAGCTCATGATGTGGCTCTTGCACTTCAGGGTGCTCTATTCTCTTACAGATTTGCTCTTGACAGAAGAAGTTCAATTAATGGAATTGATGAAATGTTTTCATTGAGCGCGTGGTTGATTGAGAACCTCACACGTAAACTGCTCAACGATGTGGTCACAGATTCGGCAAACGAGATGTATGGGTGTATCACTCACTGGAAGGAAGGATTCTTTGCTAACGGCTATCATTTAGGCGAGATTATGTATGCTCTCGCAGGTGTAGCGAATTTGGCAAACGTGCGTAACTCGTAGGGTTCTTGAGTACAGAACAAAAAAATATTTTGTCTTTAAATGAACGTTCACTGCAAAAGGTGCGGGATCCGGTTTCATAGCTCTCATTATTTTAACCGGACACTACTGACTCAATAAGGGGTCGTTATGTTTGGTCTTAGCGGACAAGAAGCAATCTCCGTATTTGTAGCATTCGCTTTGCTATTCGCCTTGTATTTTCTTCCCGCAATTATCGCTTTTACAAGGCAGCACCGCAACAAAACAGCAATAACTCTTGTAAATATTTTTTTTAGGGTGCTCAGGTATCGGATGGATTGATACTCTTGTATGGGTGTTTACTAATGACCCGGCAAAAGCTTGATAACAGCACCATGCTAACCAGAGTCGGGCAGGGTTCCGGTTTATTCATGTAGGGGATGTAGTGTCGTACAGGGTTTTTCCAAACCACACTCTGGTAAGTCGCACCACTATTGGGCTGTGTAGCAAATGTTGAAAATGCACCACTTCGAGAAAGAAGAAAAATTCACTCTTCAAAAGTCTACTCTCTCTCTTTTTCATTATCTTCTGAAACTTTTCGGAATCTTCTTTAAGTATACGGAAGGTTCAAAAAAGGGAAATATTGAGCAATTGGCGAAGTATTGGTAAAGTTTTGGCTGATTCTGAAGCTTTTTATTTCTGATATGGTGTTTAAAAATAATCATATATAGGCTTCTCTTGAGAAAATTTGCATGAATATTCTTATTACAGGCAGCAGAGGTCAGCTTGGTTCTGAATTGCAGGAGTTGTCGGCTCTCTGTAACAGCCACCGTTTTTTTTTCTATGATCTCCCTGAGCTTGATATTACACGTCCCGATCAGGTTGAGTCATGTTGTCGTGACCATGACATTGAGGTGATAATCAATTGCGCGGCATATACGGCTGTGGACAAGGCTGAAAAAGATACAGAAATGGCGTTCAAGGTGAACCGGGATGGCCCTGCAGTACTTGCTGTGTGCGCCAAAGAGCGTCATGCCCTGCTGGTGCATCTTTCTACTGACTATGTTTTTGATGGTACCTCCAGTCTCCCTTACCGGGAGAGTGATCCGGTGGCGCCACTTGGAGTGTACGGTCTCTCGAAATGGGAGGGTGAAGAGCGTATCCGTCAGATTGCACCTTCGTACATTATTATCAGAACAGCCTGGCTTTACTCCATCTATGGCGTGAATTTTGTCAAAACCATGTTACGTCGTGGTGCGGAACGCCCCGAGCTGAATGTTGTAGTTGACCAGATTGGAACACCGACTTGGGCGGCAGATCTGGCAAAAGCGATTATGTTGATTATTGATCGGCATGACAGGGGTTCTTCCTATGGCGATACCTTCCATTACTCCAATGAAGGCGTTGCCTCCTGGTACGATTTTGCTCGAGCGGTTATGGAGCTTGCCGGACTTCCCTGCAAGGTTCAGCCGATTGAAAGCGTCTTGTATCCCCAGATTGCACCAAGGCCACAGTACAGTGTCTTCAACAAGTCGTTGATCAAAAAGGAGTGGGCGATCGATATTCCTTACTGGCGAGACTCACTGGCTGCCATGATGCAGCGTTTGGCGATGACTGTGGCGTGAGAGGCAACACGTAAAGGGTACTCTTCTCTTGAATGTTGAGAGATACAAGCCCCGCAGGGGCGGCATATTGGCAGCGCAGTGTGTTAACTTTGGGAAACTCGTAACAAATCTTTACCGTCAATGCATATTCTGATTACAGGGGGAGCTGGTTTTATCGGGTCGCATGTTGTCCGTCATTTTCTGAATCGCTACCCTTCTTATACCATTACCAACCTTGACAGTTTGACGTATGCCGGAAACCTTGCAAACCTCAGTGAGGTTGAAAAGAGGCAGAATTACCGGTTTGTCAAAGGGGATATCACCGACGGCGATTTTCTGATGCGCCTCTTTGAAGAGCACCAGTTTGACGGAGTGATCCACCTGGCGGCCGAGTCGCATGTTGACCGTTCGATTGATAACCCGACAGCATTTGTTGTTACCAATGTGATGGGCACAGTCAATCTGCTCAATGCCGCCAAAGCCTCATGGCAGGCCGATTATGCGGGCAAGAGGTTCTATCATATTTCAACCGATGAAGTCTATGGTTCGCTTGGCAGTGGGGGGCTCTTTACGGAAGAGACTCCTTACGATCCCCACAGCCCCTACTCTGCATCGAAAGCCTCCTCCGACCATTTTGTCAGGGCTTGGCACGACACCTTCGGCTTGCCCGTGGTGATCAGCAACTGTTCAAACAACTATGGCTCTTTTCAGTTTCCCGAAAAGCTTATTCCTCTTTTCATTAACAATATTCTTCACCATAAACCGCTCCCGGTCTATGGCAAAGGGGAGAATATTCGTGACTGGCTCTGGGTTGTTGACCATGCCCAGGCGATTGATGTAATCTATCATCAGGGACGAATCGGTGAAACCTACAATATTGGAGGCCATAACGAATGGAGTAACATTGACCTTATCAGGCTGCTTTGTCGTATCATGGACACAAAACTCAGTCGGGCAGCCGGAGAGTCTGAAAAACTGGTTACCTATGTGACTGACAGGGCTGGTCACGACCTTCGCTATGCTATTGATTCGTCAAAGTTACAGCGCGAACTTGGTTGGGTTCCTTCGATCACCTTTGAAGAAGGGCTTGAGCTGACCGTTGAGTGGTATCTCTCAAATGGTGAGTGGCTCAACAATGTCACCTCGGGCAGCTACCAGCATTATTACGAAAAAATGTATGGCCACAGGTGA
The DNA here is from genome assembly GCA_903836465.1 of uncultured Chlorobiaceae bacterium. GTDB lineage: Bacteria > Bacteroidota > Chlorobiia > Chlorobiales > Chlorobiaceae > Chlorobium. Next base: position 89,512 of record CAILRB010000014.1, on the reverse strand, counting down.
CAATAATGATTTAAAGAAGAGGATCTTTTTTATGAGAATTCTGGTTATCGGGGGCGCCGGCTATATTGGCAGCCATGTTACAAGAGCTTTTCTTGACAAAGGATACGAAGTGACGGTGTTCGACAATCTGCAGACTGGCTTCAGGGAAAATCTTTTTGAAGAGGCTCACTTTGTTCATGGCGACATCATGCGAACCGAACAATTGCAGGCAGTTATGGCAGGCGGTTACGATGGATGTGTTCACCTGGCTGCGCTGAAGGCTGCAGGAGAGTCGATGCAGCATCCGGCGGCATATTCTCTCGCGAATATTTCCGGTACGATCAACGTCCTCAATTACGCTTCTGCCGTCAGTCTGTCGCCGATTATTTTTTCCTCATCTGCCGCTGTTTACGGAAGTCCGCACTATCTGCCCATTGACGAACAGCATCCCACAAACCCTGAAAATTTTTACGGTTTTACAAAGCTTGAAATCGAGCGACTTTTGGACTGGTATGACCGGCTGAAAGGGATGCGCTATGCGGCAATCCGATATTTCAATGCTGCTGGGTATGATGTGCAGGGTCGGATAAAGGGGCTGGAGTTGAATCCAGGGAATCTGCTGCCTCTTGTGATGGAGGCGGCTGCGGGGATGAGATCGAAAATCTCCATTTTTGGAGATGATTACCCGACACGGGACGGAACCGGCATTCGCGACTATGTTCATGTAAGCGATCTTGCTGAGGCACATGTCACCGCTTTTGAATACATACAGAAGCATGACAAGAGCTTGACGGTGAATCTCGGCAGCCAGACTGGTGTCAGTGTGATTGAAATGATTGAAAGGGCACGGGCAATTACCGGTCGTGAAATTCCTGTTGAAGTTGCTGGCAGAAGGGCAGGTGACCCGGCTGAACTTGTAGCATCTTCCGGCAAGGCGCAGGAGTTGCTTGGGTGGGCACCGAAATACAGTGACGTCGATACCCTTGTTTCGACAACATGGAAGATCTACGAAAAGTATGTTACCCGTTAATAGATAATTTGTTCCTTCATGATTATTCCTGTGATTTTAAGCGGAGGTTCCGGCACCAGGCTATGGCCTCTTTCCCGGTCATTGTATCCCAAGCAGTTGCTTTCGCTGACAGGTGAAAATACCATGCTTCAGGATACGGTGTTTCGCCTTGCCTCAATCGGGGAGAGAGGGCCGGTTTATTGTGTCTGTAATGAGAGTCACCGGTTTCTGGTAGCTGAGCAACTGCATGAAACAGGGGCTGATATCGGAGAGATTATTCTTGAACCATCAGGCCGCAATACGGCCCCTGCTGCCGCCATTGCGGCACTGCTGATTACTCAAAAATATCCGGGTGCGGTCATGCTGGTTTTACCTGCTGATCATGTTATTCCTGATACCGAAGCCTTTGGTGCTGCGGTTGCTGCGGGAAAATCGGCAGCCGAAGCGGGTGAACTGGTGACGTTCGGTATTGTAGCGAACTCTCCTGAAACAGGCTATGGATATATCAGGGTATCTTCGGATTCGGAAGGTGAAAAGACGGTCTATCCCGTCCTTGAGTTTGTTGAGAAACCTGACAGGGAAACAGCGGAACGCTATCTTGCCTCTGGTGACTATTTCTGGAACAGCGGGATTTTTCTTTTTAAAGCTGAGGTCTATCTTCTTGAGCTTGAAACGCATAATCCAGCCATGCTTGCCGCTTGTCGTGAGGCTTTGGAGAAGTCCATTGAAGATCTTGATTTTTTGCGTCTTGATGCCGATGCTTTTTGTGCATCACCTTCCGACTCTATTGACTATGCCGTGATGGAAAAAACCACCAGAGCCGCTCTTGTTCCTCTCAATGCCGGCTGGAATGATGTGGGTTCATGGTCTGCGCTCTGGAATGTTCAGGAACGTGATGATGCTGGCAATATAAAAAAGGGCGATGTCTTGCTGCATGACGTGAAAAACTGCTATATCCATGCAGCCAGCCGTCTTGTTACAGCCGTCGGTCTTGAAGGGCATATTATTATTGAAACATCTGATGCGGTGCTTGTGGCTTCACGGGAGTGTGTACAGGATGTCAAGGTGCTTGTCGAACAGCTTAAAAAGAATGAGCGGGATGAAGTGATGACACACCGACGGGTTTGCAGGCCTTGGGGTACGTATGAAACAGTTGATGCTTCAGAGCGTTTCAAGGTAAAACGCATTACGGTGAACCCTGGAGCAGCCCTTTCGCTGCAAAAACATCATCATCGTGCCGAACACTGGATTGTTGTGAGAGGGACGGCACTTGTTACTGTTGAGGACAAAACAATCATTCTCAATGAGGATCAGTCCACCTATATTCCTGTTGGAGCATTTCATCGTCTGGAGAATACCGGAACAACTCCGCTTGAACTGATTGAGGTACAGTCAGGCAGCTATCTGGGAGAGGATGATATAGTGAGGGTCGACGATCGATATGGACGACAGTAGAAAGAAAAGCTCCGCACTCTGGATCTTCTGCTTTGCTTTGATAGCTTGATTAAATATATTACCTTTCAAAAGTATTATAGCGACAAACCTAAACAGCAGTGTAATATGGCTGAAGAAACGAAGACTTCCGGTCAAAATCAGCAGAAGCAAGGTGATTTTGTTAAAGGGGATTTTTCTACGATCCTTGTTGGTGTAGGCACTCTTATTGACAGTACGCTTGAACCAGTAAGCAAGATTCTTGCCCAGACCCTTGATTCTCTTGCTGTGGTTGCAAAACAAATTCTTGAAGGTGTCAACTCTACGCTTGGCGGCAAGAAGTAAGCTTCGAAAGGCTTCGGCGTTCAGGCTTTGTTCATACATGTTTTCAGGCAAGCTTTTCGGTTGTTGAAAGGCTTGCCTGTACTGTTTTATATTTGTTTTATATCTCTTGACTTTTTTTATAATCACAGGCTTTTTTGCTTGTTTCTGTTTGAATGATTCTGAAGAACTATGGACAATAAATTTGTTGAGTATCCCTCAAGTGTGGCCTACAGCGCCGTAGAGGCAGAAGTTTTGGCCTACTGGAATGAGCAGGGGATTTTTCACAAAAGCCTTGAAGAAAAACCGGCAGGCAAGGTCTACTCTTTTTATGAAGGGCCTCCGACAGTCAACGGCAAGCCGGGTGTTCACCATGTCTTCAGCCGTACCATAAAAGATGTTGTCTGCCGTTACAAGACGATGCAGGGATACCGTGTTCCCCGGAAGGCCGGTTGGGATACTCATGGATTGCCGGTTGAGATTTCTGTGGAGAAAAAGCTTGGGTTGAAGAACAAGGCCCAGGTGGTTGCGTATGGGGATGGCGAGTTCAATGCCGAGGCACGGGCGCTGGTCTATCACCATATTGACGATAACCGGGAAGGGTGGGGAAAGCTGACCGAGCGGATGGGGTACTGGGTCGATATGGACCACCCCTACATTACCTGCACCAACGACTATATCGAATCGGTCTGGTGGGCACTGAAAACGATTTTTGACAAGGGGCTCATCTACAAGGACTATAAAATTGTCCCGCAGGATCCGAAATCTGAAACGGTGCTGAGTTCCCATGAGCTTGCACTTGGGTACAAAGAGGTGAAAGATCCGAGCATTTATATAAAGTTCAGAGTCAGGGGCTCTGAAGAGTCTTTGCTTGTGTGGACAACGACACCGTGGACGCTCATTTCCAATGTGGCGCTTTGTGTTGGTTCAGATATTGACTACGTCAAGGTTGCTCATGTCGAGAGCGGAGAGGTGCTGATTCTTGCCAAGTCACGCATGCAGGTGCTGCTGGAGAAGAACGATGAGGGGGAATCCCTCTGGAAAATTATTGCTGAACTGAAAGGGCGTGACCTAGAAGGGCTTGACTATGAGCCGCTGTTCAACTATATGCACCCTGAAAAAACGTGCTGGTACGTTACCTCAGGCACATTTGTTTCTACTGAAGATGGTACCGGTATTGTTCATATCGCTCCGGCATTCGGCGCTGATGACTACGAGATTGCCAAAAAATATGATTTGCCGATGCTTCAACCGGTTGCCCGGAACGGCTGCTTTACGGCGGAAGTCAGCGACTATGACGGCATGTTTTTCAAGGATACCGATCCACTGATTATTCGTCAGCTCAAGGAAGCGGGAAAATTGTACCGCAAGGAGATCATTACCCACACCTATCCCTATTCGTGGCGTTATGATGTGCCGGTAATTTATTATGCACGGGAGTCCTGGTATATCAGGACAACGGCTATAGCCGCCCGTATGGTGGAGCTCAACAAAACCATAAACTGGTGTCCTCCGGAGATTGGTACAGGACGTTTCGGTAACTGGCTGGAAGAGAACAAGGACTGGGCGCTGTCACGCGAGCGGTTCTGGGGTTCACCGCTTCCGCTCTGGGTTTCGGAGGATTTTGTCATCGGTGATGATGTTTCTTCCGGAAAAATGTTTGCCATCGGTTCAGTTGCCGAGTTACGTGAAGGATTTATTGATATTGGTGGCGAGAGGCTCCTTCTTGGGGAGGCGCTTGACAGAGGGCTGGTGGAGCTTGATCTGCACAAGCCGTTTGTTGACAGCATCTATTTCATCAGAGATGGTCGACGGTTCAACCGGACACCCGAGCTTGTGGACGTCTGGTTCGACAGCGGCTCCATGCCGTTTGCCCAGTTGCACTATCCGTTTGAGAATCGTGAAGTGTTCGATGCTACCTTTCCGGCTGATTTCATTGCTGAAGGGGTTGATCAGACCAGAGGCTGGTTCTATACGCTGCACGCCATTGCCACACTTCTTTTTGATAAGCCTGCCTATAAAAACCTTATTGTCAACGGCCATATTCTTGATAAAAACGGCCAGAAAATGTCGAAGTCAAAAGGCAACGTGGTTGATCCTTTTGCAACCATGGAGCGTTATGGTGCCGATGCGCTTCGCTGGTACCTGATGGTGAGCAGCCCTCCCTGGAGACCGAAATCGTTCAATACCGATGAAATTGAGGAGGAACAGCGCAAGTTTTTCCGGGCATTCATCAACAGCTATAATTTCTTTGTGCTTTACGCCAATGTTGATGATTTTACCTTTGCTGAGCCTGAAATTGCTCTCCAGGAACGCTCTGAACTTGACCGCTGGGTGCTCTCCTGCCTGAATACCCTGATTGAGGGTGTTTACCTGCGTATGGAACAATATGACATTACCGGTGCAGTCAGGCTGATCAATGATTTTACTATTGATGATCTTTCCAACTGGTATATACGCCGGTCACGCAAGCGGTTCTGGAAAAGTGATATGGGGCCGGACAAGATTGCGGCCTATCAGACGCTTTATCGCTCTCTTGAGACACTGGCAAAGCTGCTGGCACCTTTTACTCCTTTTCTTGCAGAAAGGATGTACCTGAATCTGAACGGCATCAGCCAGCTTGAATCCTGCAAGTCTGTTCACCTTGCCGATTTTCCGAAGCCTGACCTGTCGGCTATTGACCGGCCTCTAGAGCAACGAATGAAAAAGGCGCAGATTATCACTTCGCTTGTGCGTACCATGCGTGAAAAAGCCTCCATCAAGGTTCGTCAGCCGCTCAAACGTATTTTACTTGCCGTGTCTGATGCGGCGGCAAGGGAAGAATATCGGCTGGTCAGTGAAATTATTATGGAAGAGGTCAATGTTCACAAGATAGAGTATATCGAAGAGGATGGCTCGGTGATCAGCAAAAAGGTTAAACCAAATTTCAAAACCCTCGGCCCCCGTTTTGGCAAGGAGATGAAAACGCTGGCAGAAGCTATCAGGATCATGAGCCATAAACAGATTGCGGTTCTGGAAAAAGAGGGTCAACTTGCGCTGGAACTTGACGGCAGGGTGTTCGATCTTGTGCGTGAAGATGTGGAGATCATGCACGAAGATATTGAGGGCTGGCTTGTGGCCTCCGATGAAGCGAATGGTATTATGGTCGCTCTTGATACGGAGATGACCGAAGAGCTTGAGATGCAGGGTCTTGCCCGTGAACTGGTGAGTCGAATCCAGGCGCTTCGCAAAGAGAGCGGCTTTGATATTACTGACCGGATTTCTCTTTCTCTTCAGGGGACGTCAAAACTGCTGGATGCAGTGAAATGCAACGAGGCTTATATTACATCAGAAACACTTGCGACGACTCTTGCTCTTGAAACGCTTGAAACTTTTTCTGCAAACATGGGGAAGGAGGAAATGGTCAATGGTGAAATATGCAGGTTATCACTTGAAAAGTATGATCGTTAATTGTATTATTTACCGCTCTTTTTTTACGGAATTCTGTTAGCATAAAGAAAACAAGGTTTATTATGGCGAAAAAAAATGAGAGTGCGTCCAAAAAAGAAAATGAGGTTATGGAAGAGCCTGTCCTGACTAAAACGTATTTAACCGACGAAGAACTCGAACATTTCAGGCAGTTATTGCTGAAAAGACGTGAGGAGGTGCTTCGTGATCTGGAAATATTGCGTTCTTCACTGTCGGACGAGAACGTGGAAGATTCTGTGAATTCGAACTACTCCATGCACATGGCCGATCATGGTACTGATACCATGGATCGCGAACAGCGCTTCATGTTTATCGCTCGTGACGAAAAATATATCACCTACATTGATCAGGCTCTTGACAGGATAAGAAACAGGACGTATGGTATTTGTATCAAGTCAGGTAAACCTATTCCGAAAAAGAGACTTGAAGCGGTTCCGCACACCTCCGTGCGAATTGAGTTCAAGCAGGGTAAAAAGTAGGAAGAGAGAGGCGCCTGTGGTGATTTCTAAGCATATCAGTCGTTTTCCTCTTTGTCGGTCGTTGCGTCGTTAACCTGAATCGGGTAGTCCCCACTGAAACAGGCGGTACAATAGCTGCAGGATTCATCCTCAAACGTCGGGACACTGTTCATCAGCCCCTGCATGGAGAGGTATTTCAAAGAATCAACGCCGATATATTCCCTGATTTTTTCGATCTCTTCGCCGGCATTGTCAAGATTGTCGAACATGTGGGTGAGCAACTGTCGCTTGGTCGGGAAATCCATGCCATAAAAGCAGGGATTGGTGATTGGTGGAGAACTGATATGCAGGTGAATTGATTTGGGCTCAGCCTCACGGATCAGTTTAATCAGCATTTTTGCTGTTGTACCGCGGACAATGGAGTCATCAACAAGAATGATCGGTCTGTCCTGAAGTACACCGCGCACAATATTGTATTTGGAGCGTACCTTGATGTCGCGGCTGTGAATGCCCGGCTGTATAAACGTTCTTCCGACATAGTGATTACGGATAAGGCCGTGCTCGAACCTTGCAGGTCTCTCCATTTTGAGACTTTCCCGAACAAAACCAAGTGCGGCAGTATTGGATGAGTCTGGAACGCTGACGACAGTCAACTCCTTTTCGCCCGGCTGATGCTCAATTGTTGATTCTCGCGCAAGATTTTTACCGAGATTTCGCCTGATTTTATCAACGGAATGGCCAAAAATAAAACTGTCAGGACGGGAAAAATAGACATACTCAAAAATACATCGCGCTTTACGTTCTGAACGTGGCAAAAAAAGCGATGTCGGTTTCTCGTTTGCCACAGCGAGGTGGTCAATCAAAAGAATTTCACCCGGTTCGATATCCCGGATGTATTCTGCCTGAATAATGTCGAAGGCGCAGGTTTCACTGGCAACAATATAGGCGAGCTCTCCGGTGAGCGGATCGACCTTCTTGCCGAGAGCGAGTGGCCTGAACCCGTAGGGGTCTCTGGCGGCGATCATCTGGTTGTTGGCCAGCAGCACCATTGAGTAGGCCCCCTTCACCTGTAATAACGCTTCATAGAGCTGGTGTATAGGCTCTTTTTCACGGCTTCTTGCGGCCAGATGGGGGATGATCTCGGTATCTGAAGAGGCCTGAAAGATAACGCCGAGTTCAGTCAGTTCGCGTCGCAGGGCACGGGAGTTGGTCAGGTTGCCGTTATGGGCAATTGCCAGACTTCCAGAGCGGTAGGTCAGGGAAAACGGCTGAATATTGCTGGTGGATGAGGAGGAGCCTGTTGTCGAATAACGGTTATGACCAATTGCCGCATAACCTCCAAGAGTTTCAAAAACAGTTTCATCTCTGAACACTTCAGCGACAAGACCCATGCCTTTATGCTGTTTGAAGAGAGTTCTCTTTTTGACCTTGTTATATTCTGCTACGACGATACCGGCGGCTTCCTGTCCTCTGTGCTGAAGTGAGTACAGTCCATAGAAGGTATCTTCCGCGGGAGTTTTAGAATTAAAAACACCGAAAACCCCACACATAAGCAATGGTATGTTTAAAGTTCATCAAACGCTCTAACAACACAAGTGAACATAACTAATTCAAACGGCAAATTGAAAATAATCATGCACTCTCTCACCGATGATTTTCTGACTCAGAATATGCCTGCCTGTTGTTTTGGTTTATGGCGTGCGCGGCGCTTTTGAGAGCTGGTAATATTCAGCTAACCATGCAAGACTATTGGCGTAATAGTCGTCAGGTTCGATATAATAACACTCTATTTTATTCAGCCGGACAGACTTTCTCTGCCGGTTCAGCAGGTCGGGTGCGATAGAAGAACCTGCGGCCTCTGTTGCAGCATAAGCAGCCGTATAGAACAGCGGGTTTTCATCTGTCGTCAAGCTCTGTTTGTCGCAGGAGTATTCGGTGAAAATTTTTCCGTTCCGCTTAAACTCATTTTCGAAAAACCGGGAAAATTTCTGCAGCACAGCGAGAGCCCTTGGGTCTTTGTTGAGATGATAATCTGCGGCTATTCTCAACGGTACTCTTAAGGCATCCCATCCGTAAAGCAGAGATTTGCCCGGCAGAATCATTATCTTTTCCGTCGAGTCAAGTGCGCACCAGTTGGGTACCAGGCCTGACTCGTTTTGATCTCCGCAGAGCGCCTGCAGCTTTCCGAGAAGATGATACGTCGTATCGGCCAGATCAAGCCAACGCTGGTCTCCACTTACCTCGTAAAATACTTTAAAATTGGAAGGAGCGTAGTATGATGGATTTTGGGCGACAAGTTTATCCGCTCTGCTTTCAATGAGCGTTGAGGGAATAAGGTAGAGCCTTCCATTGACAAGAACAGTCTCATGGTCGAGAATACTTTTGAGCACCTCTCTGGCAAGGTTGATATAGCGATCATCATGCCATCTTCGGTAAGCGAGAACAAGGCTATAGGCATAATCGATATCGGCATCCGATGCTGCGGTTGTATCACTGATTGCCCCGTTTTCAAAATGCCATGCCAGCAGTCTGTCACCATTCGAATTTTTACGTGAAAGCACCGATTCACTCCATGCGAGACAGTCATCAAAGGTAGTTCTGTCTCCCATAAGCACTGCGCGGAGCATAGCGTAAGACTCTCCTTCCGAAACGGTGTCCAGATTGTTTGCAGGACGCACGACTCTGCCCGACCGAATAAAGGTGCGTTTGTAATGCTCCCATGAAGCCCGCACAATCTCTTCGGGATTTATTGGCGGCGCCGAACAGTTGATCATGAAAAGCTGCACAAGAGAAAAAAGCAGCACAAGAGCACGGTTTCTCATTCTTGGTTCCGATATAAATAGCAAGGTGCACAAAAGTGTTCTTTATTTATCATTCAATCTTCAGGTCACTTATAGGTTAATGATAAAAAGAAAAAACAGACTTTTTGTTACATTGGATCTATCTTTTGGATACAGATGACCGATCAGGACTCTTCAATAAACCTATCACAAGACACATGATATCAACGACAAAAAAAACTCCGGCTCCTCCGGGAGTGGCGATATGGGTATCGGTAACGCTGCTCTGGGGAACGCTCTTTTACTGGACATCGATTTACATGTTGCATCTTGCCTCGATCAGGCTTGGAGAGGGTTATTTCTGCCCGTCACAAAGTGAACAGTTGCGTGTTTACGTTATTCATGTTGTGGTGTTGATAGTTTTTGCCCTTGTTGCCATGTTTGTCAGAGGGATGCTTGATCCGGGTAGTACGAAACAGGTACAACGGTGGCAAAATATTTCGGAAGGGAAGGGAGAGAAGATTTTTGTCTCTTTCGCCGGAAGTCTTGCAACCAGTTTTTTCTTTACTGGTCTCACCGCGTTTACCTATATAGCAAGCTCGGGGTTTCTTGGTGTTATGGTGGTCTTTACTCTTCCGGTTGTTTTGCTTGCCGGAGCGTTTAATGTTGCTGCAGGTATCGCTGCATCACTGATTGTCGGCCTGATTTTTTTGATTGCAAAGGTTGGCAGAAAAAAGTCATGAAGAGTGTGTGCCGATATGGAGAGCCCGAAACAAAAAAAGCCCAGTCAGTGACTGCGCTTTTTTGTTCTTTTTGTGGAGCTAAGGAGACTCGAACTCCTGACCCTTTGCATGCCATGCAAATGCTCTACCAACTGAGCTATAGCCCCTTATGTTGTTCTAATTAAAAGAAAAAAAACTTGTTTTTGCAACTTGTTTTATTGATTCTTTTGACTGGAACCTGTTATTAATGCTAAATAAGCTGTTATGTCACTTTTGTTTGTCGTCAAGGAAGGATTTTCGAGTATTGGAAGGGCGAAATTACCGGCAGCCATTACCGTTACGATAAGTTTTTTTGCTCTTGTGCTGCTTGGCCTTTTCAGTACCGTTTCTCTGAGTTTTTTTGATGTCATCCAGGAGCTTCGGAGCAGGGTAGAACTTGAGGTTTTTCTCGGTGAATCGGTCGCTGAATCTCAGGCGATGGATGCGGTACGGCAGATCAAGATGCTTCAAGGAGTGCAGGACGCCACATACGTTTCGAAGGATGCTGCCGCACGGATTTTTGCACACGATTTTGGCGAGAATATTGTCACTATTCTCGGTTCCAACCCTCTTCCGAGGTCTATAAAGCTGAAGTTTCTTCCTGACTATGCTCACGCTGAAAGCATGGCCCGGATTGTTCCGAAAATACATGACATTATTCCAGACGTTGATATACGCTATAATCAGGCATTTCTCGGTCAGATTGAGCAGAATGCAAGGTTGTTTACCATATTGACGGGTGGTATTGGTGTGTTGATTTCAGCGGGCACCGTTGTTCTGATAGGCTATACCATACGCCTTGCCATGTACTCAAGGCAGGAAAAGATCAGAACCATGCGTCTGGTTGGAGCAACGGGCTGGTTTATAGGTGCGCCCTATATTATCGAAGGGGCGCTTCAGGGGCTGCTTTCCGGCCTGCTCGCTGCAGGGGCTGTTTATCTGCTGTTCGATCAACTGCTCTTCATGTATGAACCGGAAGTGTATAAGGTAATGCAGCCTTCTGCGCTTATGATTTACCCGTCAATTGTTGTCCTGGGTCTTCTGCTGGGTATTTTTGGCAGTGCCTTGTCCGTGAGCAAATATCTCAGGGTTGTTTCAAAACGATAGCCGATTTTATTGTTCAAGAGCGTAGAGGAGGCTGATCTCTGAACTCCAGGCATCGGAGTCAGGAGTTTCAAGGATCAGCGGAATCTCTTCAAAAGCCGGGGTATTCATGATGCAGGAGAAGACCTCCATCCCGATTGTTCCTTTCCCGATGCCTGCATGGCGGTCAACCCGGCTGCCCAGAGCTTGCATTGCATCGTTGAGGTGCATTCCCCGCAGGTATTTGAGTCCGACAATACGGTCAAACTCACTGAAGGTGAACTCTGCGGCTTCAGTGGTCTGCAAGTCGTAACCGCTGGCGAAGAGGTGGCAGGTGTCGAGGCATACCCCCACCCTTGTTTTATCGGCAACCTGATCGACCAGCGAGGCGAGTTGTTCAAACCGGTGGCCAAGATTGGTCCCCTGACCCGCTGTGTTTTCAATGACGGCAGTCACCCCTTTTGTTGCATCAAGCGCCATATTGATTGACTCAGCAATAAGCTTCAGGCATTGAGTCTCATCAATCTCCTTCAGATGGCTTCCGGGATGAAAGTTCAGCATGAGCAATCCAAGCTCTTCGACGCGCTGCATCTCTTCGATAAAAGCCTCTCGCGCACGCTGGAGCTTGTCGGGGTCGGGACTGCCGAGGTTAATGAGATAGCTGTCGTGCGGCAGAATGTGTTCAGGCTTGAAGCCGCCGTCACTGCAATTTTTTTTGAAGGCGTCAACTGAGGAGGTTGAGAGTTTTGGTGCTCTCCACTGACGCTGATTTTTGGTGAAGAGAGCAAATGCTTTTGCCCCGATGGCTGCGGCATGAAGTGGAGCATTCTCGACACCTCCCCCAGTACTGACATGTGCACCAACCCGTTTCATAAAAAAAATAAAATTAATCGGTTGTTTTGAAATTTTTTGCCTGTTCAGCGGTGAGATTCAGCGTTTTTCGAATGGTAAAAGCGCTCCCTCTGGATGATGATGTTGAAAGCATTTCGCCAAGCAGGCCGGTCGAAAAAAGCTGTACGCCAAGTATAAGCAGCAGGATGCCGAGAAAAAGAATCGGGCGGTTGCTCACCGGTTTATGAAGCAGAATTTTATCGAGGCTGACATAGAGGCTGATAAGAAAGCCGAAGAGAAAGCTTGTAAGGCCAGCCATGCCAAAAAAGTGCATCGGGCGGCGAAGATAGCGCGTGATGAAGAGCACCGAAAGAAAATCAAAAAGCCCTGAAAAAAACCTTGATGAACCATATTTGGTGCTGCCGAATTTTCTTGGATGGTGTGTAACCGGAAGTTCGGCAATCCTGAACCCCATCCACTGGGCGAGTACCGGAATATAGCGGTGCATATCTCCATTCAATTCAAGTCGTCGGGTTACCTCTTTCCGGTACACCTTCAGGCCGCAGTTAAAATCGTGAAGAGTGATGCCGGTAAAAAGACGAGTCACCCCATTGAACAATTTTGACGGAATGGTTTTGGAGATCGGATCCTTGCGCTGCTGCTTCCATCCGCTGACCAGATCATACCCTTCCTGCAGCTTTTTGATCATCTCCTTTATGGCAAAGGGGTCATCCTGCAGGTCAGCGTCGATGGTGCAAATGTAGTCACCGGTGGCGGCCGTGAATCCCGCAGAGAGCGCTGCGGTTTTTCCGAAGTTTCTCTGAAAGGAGATGAGGCGAAGCTTTGGCCTTGACGGAATCATGCTGCTGATCAGGGTAGACGAGTCATCGGTGGAGCCATCGTCAACCATGATAATTTCGTACTCAAACGGCTCCTGAAAGAGAGCGTGCAACTCCTTTTCGCACATGGCGGCAGAGAGTTGCTCAAGCAGCTCAGGAAGCGATTCCCGTTCATTGAAGAGCGGAACGACGATTGAGAGTTGACAGTTGTGTGTTGACAATGGACACGAGATAATGAACAAAAAAGTAAAGAGACAGGGGAAAGGTAAGGAGTAGAGGGGGCAAAGCCAAACTATACGCCTCTTCTTGAGGGATCCCAGAGGTATTTGTGGAGCTGGAGCTGGAGTCTTGCCCGGAGGCGGTCGCGGAGCATCCATTCGGCAAGTTCGGCAGGATCAAGTTTGCCGAATGCAACTCCCATCATGACGGTGAACGATTCGGTCAGTCGATGTTCATGCAGCAGTGATGTTGCCCACTCATAATCTTCCTTTCCGGCAATGACGATTTTGAATTCAAAAGTGTGGCGATGGGGAAGTTCCGCTTTAAGCGCAAGACGGATGTTATCGGGATTGTTCTGTTGTGCTACGCCAGAAGATGGCGGTTTGAGGTCAATGATTTTATGGACCCGATTGTCTACCTTTTCGACAGAGATAAATCCTCCAGTTTCAAGCAGTACCTTTTGATCAAGATCACAGAGCAGCTTCATCAGCGGGTAAACTGCTGGCTGAAGCAGAGGTTCCCCACCGGTGATTTCAATAAAGGGTGCCTGAAAGGTGAGCGCTCTCTGAATAATCTCTTCTATCTCCCGTTCGACGGCCTCATTTTCAGCGTAACCGGTGTCGCACCCGACGCAGCCATGGCCGCACCCTGCAAGCCGTATAAAAGCGCAGGGCCAGCCAGCAAAGGAACCCTCTCCCTGAATGGAGTGAAAAATTTCACTGATCTTGAGAGTGCTGGCGCTCATGATCTCCGTAAGGCCAGCAGCTTCTCAAGGGCATCAGGATAAAGCCTGTGTTCGCATTCCAGCACCCTTGCAGCAAGAGTCTCCGGTGTATCATCCGGCAAGACGGGTACGGTTCGCTGAAGCAGAATCTCTCCCTTGTCGTATTCCTCATTGACAAAATGCACCGTCGCTCCCGTTTCAGTTTCACCCGCCTCAAGCACAGCAGTATGAACATGAATCCCATACATACCCTCACCACCGAATTTCGGCAGAAGAGCAGGATGGATGTTGAGCATTCTGTCAGGAAATGCAGCCACAACAGCATCCGGTACCTTGCGCATATAGCCCGCCAGAAGAATGATATCGATCTGATGCTCTTTGAGCCGTTCAACCATGGTTTCGGCAAACTCATCAAAAGAGGCAAACTGTTTCTCGGTGATATGAAGCGTTGATATGCCGTTCTGCTGCGCAAATTCCATGGCTCCACACTGGCTTCGGTTCGAAATGCAGAGGACAATTTCCGCAGGGAGTTGTTTGTTCCTGATCGCCTCAAAAAGCGCCTTGAAATTGCTGCCGTTGCCGGAGCAGAAAACGGCGATGCGGGTTTTTCGGGTCATCATATTGGTAATGGTCTTATTTTCTGATTGTATTATAACTTCGATTCATTTCCAAGCTTTTCTGTTTTTCGGGAATTTCTCTTCGGGTGTTTTCTCGTTTATTCTGTCTCGTTCCACGTCGGTCTTATTTTTTGTGGAATTATCCGTACCTTTTCCTTAAGGTTTATTCTTCTGATAATTTTTATTAATAGCAAGCATGGACAATGTGCCAAATCTTGACGCTGCAATTGCATAAGAAGAATCTGACCGCGAGTCGCAAGATTGTGTATCAAAGAAAAAGCTGATGTGTTCTTATCAATAGTGAGCGGACTGATGTCCAATTAATATATCGCTGCCATTACGGCGAAGGAGAGTTTAAATGTCCGATGCACTTTTAAGTTCAGTATTATCTGCAGTTATTGCTGGTGTGTTCACTTTGGTTGCAAAGCGAATGGAAACCAGCCATGGCCATGAAGATGCCAAGGCAATAGCTTCGCCAACGCCAATAGCAACGGCAACAAGTCCGGTGACAAAGCCAGTCGCTGGAGCAATCAACTACGGCTCAGCCATAAAGCATATCGGTATCCTGCAGTTTCTGCTCAATATTGTTGGTTTTCTTGTGGGTATCATTGTGGGTGCAACGGGAGCAGGTCCGGAAACGCTTATTTTGATGGCGCTCTTTATTGGGACGATTGTGCTCATTGCAGGTTTTTTCTGGTCGGCTCTATCAGTCGAAAAGTCCATGATATGGAAGTATCTGGTTGTTGTGGCTCTTGGTGTCGCCATTACGACCTTGATCATTAACTCTATTATTCTGCAAATACCGCTTTCACTGGCAAGTCTTGCCGTTGCACTGGTGCAAAACTTTTTATGTATGGGTATCGGTGGATTTATTGCCAGGGCGGTAAAAAAATAATGCAGGTGCGAGTGCAGCCTCAATTTCAACCATCACCGGGTTTCTGGAAATCATGGACGGTCGGCTTAAAACACCAAACCCTAAAATACATAGAGCACTTCTTGCATTAAGGGAGGATGTCGACCATGTTAAGCTGGCAACGAAAAATGGCATTATTAGAGTAGAATGTAAAGGGTAATTCTGATCCAACTGGATACAAGAAAACGTCTTGTTCATAACAGTAATACAAAAGGCGACGCGAATGGTGCAAAGTATTTGATTGTTTTATAGCATATTCCTTGCACTTTATTGACTATATCTTACTTTATAACAAGATATTAATAGTTGAGTAAGCCCTAATCTGACTTTACAGGATGAATGTGCTCCTTCAAAGGTCTTGATCAAATGTCATTGAGCCAGGTTTGTTGCGCTTACCAAGATTTATTGAAACAGATTAACCGAGGTAATTATTTATGACTAATCTCTTCGAACTCAAGAAGTCAGCATTCGTTCTGTGGCGTCCGAATCAAATCACTTCAGTACCGAAGGTGGTGATTGGACAGTTTGAGCCAGGCAACCCCGCAAGCTTGGCAAAGGTCAAGAAATTCAAACTCAAGCAACAAGCAGCTCATCCTGATCTGTGGAGCATTGATGCATCAAAATGCAAACTCCGTAACGGACAAGTCTATCATTATTGGTTTGAAGTATCTGACAGTAGCCCGACTCGTGACGGGAGTCGGATTTACTGTACTGATCCTACGGCCTTTACGGTGGATTGGCGGTTGCTGGCTCAGCAATTGCCAGCACCGCACATTGTGGATGATCAGGATCCTGCGGCGGTCGTAAAATTTCAAAACGGTCGTCTTGTGCCTTGCGATCCCGGAGGTGAAACATTTATACCAGCAAAGGCTATCGCGGCGAACAGGGCGGCGCCGAACAACCGAATGGTCATTTACGAGCTCCCCACCTCATGGGCTCGGACGAATATCCAAAACGATCCTGAAGTTGGTGTAGGCACATTCCGTGATGTTATCGCGCTCGTGGATGAGAGCGCCGAAGGTGCAAACTTTGCTGGTATCAAAGCCCTGCAGACTGGACGAAGCCATCTCGAAGAACTTGGCGTCAACGCTCTCGAATTGCTTCCTCTCGCTGACAGTTTCGTAAACCGTGAATGGGGTTATGCTACAAGCAACTACTTTGCTCCGGATCACGACCTGGGTTTTCCGGAGGGTCATTCTTCACCTACATCAAATACTGACCTTGTCAATCTCGTCAATCTCTGCCACGAACGGGGTATTCGCTTCATCATCGACGTCGTGATGGCCTTTGGCACTCGTGCTTCAATGGAAAATGTTAATTTCCCTGATTTTCATCTTGATGCAGGTGCGCACCCGAATGATCCTGATGCAAACCAGTCTGGCGGACAAGGTCGACGCACGGATTTTGGCGGCAAACTCTGGCGTTATGGATACGCTATAGAGAGTTATGATCCGGTAAGTGGAAAGACAGGATTGTTCTGCCCGGCGCGGCAATTTATGAAAGCCTATTTACTCCGTTGGATGGCCGACTTCGCTGTGGATGGTATCCGCATGGATAGCGTCAACAACGTCGCGAACTGGGATTTTGTGCAGGAATTCAAAGAACTGGCACGACAAACCTGGGAAGCTGGAAGCGGGGCTGCCGATCGATTTATTGTTGTAGGAGAAGAGCTGTCGGTACCCTTGGAACTCTTTACTCAAAAAAGACTTGACGGATTGTGGAACGAAGAATTCAAGCGGTTGTTACGTTCAGCGATTCTTGGTCAGAACAGCGAAAAAGAACCAAGCTTTGAGTGGACAGTACGCAAGATGATTGATTGTCGCAATCTTGGCTTTCGTGATGGAGCAGAAGCCGTGAACTATTTAGGTTCGCACGATGTGGAGGGCATTGGAAACGAACGGCTTTTCAACTTTCTGCTAAATAACGGCATTTCCTCCACTGAAGAGCGTATAAAGCTTGCGTTCGTTTGCCTGCTGACCGCTGTTGGTATTCCGATGATTTTCGCCGGAGACGAGTTTGCTGATCAGCATGATCTCAGCGTCAGTCATCCACCAAAACAGCGTGATGCTGTTAATTTTGAGCGCTTAAACCAGCCTTTCCGCCGGCGCATCTTCGACTATGTTGCCCGTTTGGTGAAATTCCGCACGAGCTATGAGGCTTTGGCAGTGAACGATACCGAGTTCATCCATGTTGATTTCAATAATGACAAACGCGTGATCTGTTGGCGGCGTGGTCAGTCGGGAAGTGATGATCAGGTGGTTGTCGTCGCGAATTTCTCCGACTTTATTACCGAGAATGCGCTTGGCGAAAATGCAGAGTATCGGGTGGCAAACTGGCCCGAGACACCAGATGGAAAAAAGTGGCGGGAGATTACTCAAGAACGCGATGTTGCGTCTGATCGGGTGGGACTCGAACCTGTTTTTCCGTGGGAGGCAAAGGTTTACGCGCTCGTTAACGCATAAATTATTAAGATGAGGTGATTCAGCTTTGGATAGATACGACAAAAAAGTCTGCAAAAACAAAGCTATGGCAGCAACAGATGAATCCAGTTCTTTAAAAAGCAGGCAAAATATATCGGTTAATGCCTTGCTGGTGCAGCAGAAGAAACATTGAAATGCGATGATGATTTGATAATACCCTATTCCTGAAAATATTACCGAATAAGGAGGAATTATATGCACTTCAGCATCATTAAAATCTGTTTTGGACCAGCCGCTTTCGGATGGTGGTTCTTAATCTGGTGATGCATGTGACTCGGGAAATGGAATGGATTCGAAAAGATGGTTCCCGGATGGTGATTGATGCGGCACGCAAGGTGACTGCTTATGATGCAAAAGGTAAACCGATATTGATGAAGTAATAAACGGTGTCTTCAGCAGAAGGATTTGGGAGAGGTAACACGATTTAAGGATTGTCATTCATTTGGTTGTCCATAGGTATTCTATTGTTTTGGAGCGTCTCAAAGAATTGATTATTATTTCTTACCTTTTGCCTTCATGCACAGCCACACAACCATAAATAAACTTTCTGCATAATGTCTGATCCTGTCATCAAGCGGGCGCTGGTCTCTGTATCTGATAAAACCGGTATTGTAGATTTTTGCCGGGAACTCTCTCTCCTCGGTGTTGAGATTTTTTCAACAGGCGGTACCCTGAAGTCGCTTCAGGACGCAGGTGTCAGCGCAGCCTCCATCTCAACCATTACCGGATTTCCGGAAATCATGGATGGAAGGGTCAAAACCCTTCATCCGAAAATTCATGGCGGACTGCTTGCCGTTCGGGAGAATGCCGATCATGTGAAGCAGGCGACGGACAATGGTATCAGCTTTATTGATCTGGTTGTGGTGAACCTTTATCCCTTCGAGGCAACCGTTGCCAAACCGGATGTGACGTTTGAGGATGCCATAGAGAATATTGATATCGGAGGCCCTTCGATGCTGCGGAGCGCGGCCAAGAATAACGAGTCGGTAACGGTGGTCACCGATAGTGCCGATTATGCGCTGGTGCTTCAGGAGATGCGGGAGAATAACGGTACCACCAAACGGACGACCCGTCTCTCTCTTGCTTTGAAGGTGTTTGAACTCACCTCCCGTTATGAACGTGCCATTGCCTCTTATCTGGCTGGAGCCGTCGGAGGCGCGCAGTCTGAGGCGGCAACCAGGATGACGGTCAGCCTTGAACGTGAGCTTGATATGCGTTACGGTGAGAATCCGCATCAAAGCGCAGGGCTCTATCGCCTTAACGATGAAAATGGAACACGCTCGTTCAGCGACTTTTTTGAAAAGCTGCATGGCAAGGAGCTCTCCTACAACAATATGCTCGACATTGCCGCAGCCGTCACCCTGATTGAGGAGTTCCGTGGTGAGGAGCCGACGGTCGTCATTGTCAAACACACCAACCCTTGCGGCGTCGCGCAGGCAGCCACGCTTGCTGAAGCCTACCGCAGGGCATTTTCAACCGATACCCAGGCTCCTTTTGGGGGTATTATCGCCTTTAACCGTCCTCTTGATATGGAAGCAGCAAAGGCGGTCAATGAAATCTTTACCGAAATTCTCATTGCTCCGGCCTTTGAGGATGGTGTACTTGCGATGTTGATGAAGAAAAAAGATCGCAGGCTTGTGCTCCAGACCAGTGCCCTCTCCAAAGGCGGCTGGGAGTTCAAGTCCACACCATTTGGAATGCTTGTTCAGGAGCGCGACAGCAAAATTGTTGCAAAAGAGGATCTCACCGTTGTCACCAAACGGCAGCCGACCCAGGAGGAGATTGCCGACCTGATGTTTGCCTGGAAGATCTGCAAGCATATCAAATCGAACACCATTCTCTATGTTAAAAACCGCCAGACTTACGGTGTTGGTGCTGGTCAGATGTCGCGCGTTGACTCCTCAAAAATTGCGCGCTGGAAGGCCTCAGAAGTCGGGCTTGACCTGAAAGGATCAGTTGTGGCCTCAGATGCGTTTTTCCCCTTTGCTGACGGCTTGCTTGCAGCGGCTGAGGCTGGAGTCACAGCAGTCATTCAGCCGGGAGGTTCTATCAGGGACAATGATGTCATTGAAGCCGCCGATGCCAACAACCTTGCCATGGTCTTTACCGGGATGCGTCATTTCAAGCATTGAGGGAGGTATGAACGAGTTTTTTTCGACTATCATGGAGTGCGGAAAATAACATAAGATCGGGGTTGTGCAGAAATTGTGCGCCCCGATTTTTTTATGGCATAAGGGATAACATCAAAGATTTTGTAAGAAAATTGAGAGAAAATATGGAACAGAGAAAACTTGGAACACACGGGCTGACCGTATCGGCACAGGGTTTGGGTTGCATGGGGATGTCCGATTTTTATGGCAAGCGGGATGAGGCTGAATCAATAGCCACCATCCACCGTGCGCTGGATCTGGGAGTGAACTTTCTTGATACTTCAGATATGTACGGGCCGTTTACCAATGAGGAACTTGTCGGCAAGGCAATCAAGGGGCGGCGCAACCAGGTCATTGTCGCCACGAAGTTTGGGATTATGCGCAGCAGTCCATCGGTCGATGGCGGGTGGGCGCCTGTCACCGGTATCTGCGGTAGGCCGGAGTATGTCCGTTCATCCTGTGACAGCTCATTGAAACGACTGGGAGTTGACCACATTGATCTTTTCTATCAGCACCGTGTGGATGCTGCAGTGCCGATTGAAGAGACTGTCGGCGCCATGGCTGATCTTGTCAAGGCTGGAAAGATACGTTACATCGGGCTCTCTGAGGCTGGTGTCCAGACCATTCGTCGTGCTCATGCCGTACACCCCGTGAGTGCGCTCCAGAGCGAATACTCACTCTGGAGCCGCGATCCTGAAGATGAGATTTTGCCGACCCTTCGTGAGCTTGGGATTGGTTTTGTTCCCTATAGTCCACTTGGTCGAGGTTTTCTTACCGGACAGTTGAAAAGCCCCGACGATTTTGCTGCCGATGATTACCGGCGCAACTCCCCCCGCTTTCAGGGCGAAAATTTTATGAAAAACCTTGAACTGGTAGAACGGCTCAAAGGTATTGCCGGCAGAAAAGGAATTACTGCCGGTCAACTTGCTCTTGCCTGGGTACTGGCACAGGGTGATGACATTGTGCCGATTCCCGGTACCAAACGTCGAAGCTATCTTGAGGAGAATGTTGCTGCCGGTTCAGTAGTCATCACTGAACGTGAAATGGTCGAAATTATAGAGGCGCTTCCCAAAGGAGCTGCCGCCGGAGAACGTTATCCGGAAAACATGATGAAGCTGGTCAATCAATAATCCCCTCTCTTTCCTTGCAGGTTGGGGGGCAGGTGTGACCCCAACTTTTTCTTATCCCGAACGTTACCGCTTAAGCCCTTGTGATTTTTTCAGATTCTCCGCCACCGCCCGGGCGTTGCGTTTCAGCCTGCGAAGCCCGATACGGAAGACGGGTGTTCCATAAAACAACTCACGGAAGCTTGATTTGGTAAGGCTCAGTATCTTCTCTGTGGAAATATTCACCAGTTCATTTCGTAACACAAAAGATGGATCTGCAGTGATGCTTGCCTGCTGGTTACAGGGGCAAACCTCCTGACAGAGGTCGCATCCGAACAGCCAGTCGCCGATCATTGCCGCCTCCTCAGGGGTAAATTCCCGTTTCAGCTCCACCGTCAGGTAGGAAATGCACTTTGATGCGTCAATTTTTCCCGGTTCAACCAATGCGCCTGTAGGGCAGTGTTCAAGGCACTTGCTGCAACTTCCACAAACATTTGGTAAGGTGAATTTTGAGGAAGGTAGAGCTCGGTCGAGAAGTATCTCTCCAAGAAAAAGGTATGATCCTGCAGATGGCACCTGCAGAAGAGTGTTTTTGCCTGTTTTTCCAATGCCCGCCTTCTCTGCCCAGTTTTTTTCGAGGAGGGGAGAGCTGTCAACCGTTATCAGTCCCGTGAGAGGTTCGCTGGCAAGTATCTTTATTGCGGCAAGAAGCTTTTCAAGTTTACCCCTGACAACTGGATGGTAGTCCTCAATAAGCGCATACTTCGAGATTTTAGGGAGACTTTCGCGAGACGCCAGACTGTAATTATAGCTGATGGCGACGGAGATGATGGTGTGCAGGCAGGAAAGCAGCAGGGACGGATTTGCCCGCTCTTCCATCCGTTTTTCCATGTAGCTCATCTCACCATGACGTTTTTCCTCTATCATGTCAGTAAAACGCTGCAGTGCAAGCGGTTGCGGTGTCGGCGAAGAAAAGCCTATTGCAGCAAACCCAAGCCGTGCAGCTTCCTTTCGGATTAAGCTGGCAAGATCTGTAGACGCCTCAGCCATAGCGTTTTTTTGCCATCTGTCGCACGCCTGAAAAGAGCAGTGAGGTCAGCATGAGCAGAATACCCCACAGGAGTGAGATTACCCCTCCAGTAAGAGCGGCAAGGATACCTGTCTTCACAGCCATGGAGATGACTGCGGCAAACCAAAGCGCAAGAATCGGGAGGATGAAAAGCAGCCTCAGTGATTTCAGCAACGAGGGAAGAGTGGCGGCCGCCATCGCCAATGCCAGTGTAATCCACCAGTTGGTATTGGAAAGAAAAGTCATCATGACAGATCTGAATGTTACCTCCACCTTTTTATATCCCAACTGGTGCCGACAACGCCCCCGTCGGGCAGCTTTCCGTCATTACAGCAATGTCAAGTTCGCCGTCGTGCTCTTCGATCATGCGAACGCAAATCCCGCAATCAACGCACTTTTCCCGTTCCATAACGATCACTGAATTTTCGGCTTTGTAAAATCCGGGATGCTCATGCTTTTGTGCGATTTGAACGGGCAAATAACGTGAGGCAAGTTCCCGAAGACGGCAGTTGTTGATGGCATTGCATTTGCATTGGAGGCATCGAGCCGCCTCTTCGCGTGCCAAAGCTTCCGTATAGCCGGTGACCGCTTCGTTGAAGCTTCTCTTTCGTTCAGATGGAGGCAGCTCCGGGACAGCGACTCTTGGTGCAGGTTGTTTTTGCTGATAGAAAGCCTGGGGGGCCTCGTCTCTTGCGCCGTAAGATGAATTAAACGGAACTTTTGGAGCGGCAACCATCTCTCCCTGTAAAAAGAGATTGATGGAGTAAGCTGCCCGTTTTCCCTGTTCAACCGCGCGAATGGCGGTATCAGTCCCCGTGACACAATCACCTCCGGCAAAAAGCCATGCGGTGTCTGATTGCAGTGTTTCCGGGTTGACCAGAAGTTCGCCGTGCTTTCCAATGCCTGTGCCTGCGGCTTGAGCCACAGAGTGGTCGATCTGCTGGCCGATAGCCGAGATAATAGTGTTGGCGGTTATAGTAAACTCCGACCCTTCGATCGGCACTGGCGTTCTCCGTCCAGAGGCGTCGAGCGCTCCCGGCTGCATGGTTCTGGCGGTTATTTCAAGGGCTCCATTCATTGGCCTGATTTCGGTTGGCGCGGCCCACTCAATGAGGGAGATTCCTTCAGCAAGAGCCTCCTGAATTTCAGAAGCGTTTGCAGGCATCTCTTTTCTGGAACGGCGATAGAGAATCGTCACTGTTGATGCACCAAGGCGAAGCGCTGTTCGTGCGGCATCAATGGCGGTGTTGCCGCCACCGGTTACCACCACCAGCTCTCCGGGATGAGGCTGCTCGTCTGATGCTGCTTTCCGCAAAAATTCAATACCGGTGGTGACGCCTGGTGAATCTTCCCCCGCAATATTCATTGTTGCAGCCTTTTGCGCACCGACAGCAAGAAACACCGCGTTATAGTTTCTGTGAAGTATTTTAAGGGTAACCTCTTTACCGAAAGTGGTGTTGAACTGAAACTCCAGCCCCATGTCGAGGAGAGTTGCCAGGTCGTTTTCTATAACCGCATCCGGCAGCCTGAAACGGGGAATACCATAACGCATCATCCCTCCCGCTTGTGCGCTGGCTTCAAGAATGGTCACCTCATGTCCTTGAGAAAGCAGAAACCAGGCCGCTGTAAGACCTGATGGACCCGATCCGACAATGGCGACCTTTTTGCCTGTTTTCTGAGCCAGTGCAGGAAGAAAACGATTGGCTTGCTCAGAATCCCTGTCAGCGGCATAGCGCTTCAGGGCACAGATAGAGACTGGCTGATCAATGCCATGCCTTCTGCACTCATCTTCACAGGGAGCCGGGCAGATTCTGCCAAGAATTCCGGGAAGAGGAATCGTTTGCTTGATGATCTCTATGGCACGCGCATCGTTATTGCTGGCAATTGCTGCAACAAAATCGGGAATATTGCAGCCTGCAGGGCAAGTTATTTCACAGGGTCCCATGCAGTCACCATCATGCTCCTGAATGATGCTCTCAAGACTTTGGCGCCTCATGGCGTTGAGTGCCTCGTTCTCTGTTTCAATGACCATTCCCTCCGATACCGTTGTATCACATGCTGGAACAAAGCGGTTTTTTCCCTTGATCTCGACAATGCACATCCAGCATGAACCGGTCTCTTCAAGGGACTTGTGAAAACAGAGAGTAGGAATTATGATGCCCGCAGCAGTTGCCGCTTCAAGAATTGATGTTCCGGGCGCTGCCGTAACGGCCTGCTGGTTGATGGTCAAGAAGAGTTGCTTCATTCGCTATGTTGTGAAGGGTGTTTCTCGTCGAAGTGCTGTTCAAGAAAAAGAGCTACTTTTTCAAGATGCCACATGGGTGTGGAGGTGGCGCCGCAGACGCCGACATTGTCAATAGACTTGCCATGAGTGCTGTTAAACCACGTCTCCTGAATTTCATCAATATCTTCAATAAAAAAACTTCCGGGATTTGCGGCTTTGCAGATATTGTACAATACCTGGCCGTTTGAACTCTTTTTTCCGGCCACAAAAATGATAACATCGTTGGCAAGCGAGAAGTCGTGCAGTTTCTGGTTCCGGCTTGATACCTGGCGGCAAATCGTATCCTTGAAAACATGCCTGGGCATGGAACGTACCCCCGTCATCTCTGCCGTTATGTCAATATCGCGGATGGCCATCCATGGTGCAGCTTCTTCAGAGAGGGCAAGGGCAAAATGCGCTTCCAGATGCGCCTTCAGCTCATAAAAGCCAGGAACGTCCATCGTGGTCTGGGAGATAAGCGCCGTTTTTTTAGACGGGTCAAGCTCCTTTATCTCCTCCGCGTCACTGAGGTCAGCATGTTTGATAACTACAGCGCGATTATTGCACTGACCGTTGATGCCGATTACCTCCGGGTGGGTATGTTTTCCATAAATAATAATCTGGTAACCAAGCTCAAAGAGGAGCCTTGTTGTGCGCTGCAACCTGGAAACGACAGGGCAGGTCGTGTCAGTAACCGTCAGATTGTTCTCTTCTGCAATTCTGTAAGTGGAAGGGGGCTCACCGTGAGCCCTGATCAGTACTTTGGCATTTTTCAACTCTTTGAAGGCCGCTTCGTCAACGGTCACCAGACCAAGTTTTTCCAGGCGTTTCACCTCAACCTCGTTATGGACAACATCACCAAACGAGTATAAGCCTCCTGCCTCCTGAAGCTGTTCTTCAGCAGCATTGATGGTTCCCTGTACTCCAATACAGAAGCCTGATGAAGTTCTGTCGAGATTTACTTTCATGCTCTACATGTTAGCGTTATACCTCTACCAAATCGACATCGGGAAGTTCTGAGCCCATGAAGAGTTGATAGAGCATGCTGAATTTTTGAGGCAGATCGCTGACCAGGAGATGAGGAACAGAGGTATTCAGAGAGCGATTGAGCTGTCCGGACTCAAGCAGCAGTTCACGGGTTCTCAGTGCGACAGCTTCTGCTGAATCAATAATACGAATACCACTGCCAATGGTCGCTTCGATGACCTCGCGAAGAATCGGATAGTGCGTGCAGCCAAGCACCAGTGTATCAATCTCTTGCTTCCTCATCTCTGCAAGATAATGTTCGGCAACAAGTTTTGTTGCGTGATGGTTGATAAAACCCTCCTCGGCCAAGGGAACAAAAAGAGGACATGCCTTTGAGATGACCTCTATGTCGGTGTTGAGGTCGTTTATAGCTCGGGCATAAGCATTAGAACCGACGGTTGCCTGGGTGCCGATAACGCCGATGCGGTTGTTTTTTGTGACCTGCACGGCAAGTCTGGCACCGGCTTTGAGCACTCCAATGACCGGAATATTGCCGCAAGATTTTTCAACGATATCAAGGGCCAGCGCCGAAACAGTATTACAGGCAACAATAATTACCTTAGGCTGATATCGCATGAGAATGGCGGTATCGTCAGCGGCATATTTTCTTATTGTTATCTCTGACTTCGGCCCATAAGGAACCCTCGCTGTATCGCCGAAGTAAATAATCCGTTCAAAGGGTAAAGCTGCCTGGATCGCCTTGACAACCGTGAGTCCTCCAATACCGGAGTCAAAAATACCGATTGGACTTTCAGTGTTCATACATTAAAGCGGAAAACAATCACATCACCATCCTTGACAATGTATTCTTTGCCTTCCGAGCGGAGCTTTCCAGCTTCCTTGACCTTGTGTTCAGAACCAAGCTCAATCAGGTCACGGTAGAACATGACTTCCGCGCGGATAAACCCTTTTTCAAAATCAGAATGAATTGCTCCTGCGGCTTCCGGAGCGGCAGCGCCCTTGCGGATGGTCCAGGCGTGAACCTCTTTTTCTCCTGCGGTAAAATAGGTCTGGAGGCCAAGAAGGTCATAAGCTGTTTTAATCAATCGATCGAGACCTGAGGTATGAAGCCCGAGGCTTTCAAGAAACTCCGGGCGTTCCTCTTCAGGCAGTTCAGCGATCTCCGCCTCTGTTTTTGCGCTGATGATCAGCATTTTTGCGCCGGATGCTGCTGCTATTTCCGCTACTTTATCGGTGTAGCCGTTTCCATCAGGAAGGTCGGACTCAGCGACGTTGGCAGCAAAGAGAATAGGTTTTGAGGAGAGCAGAAAGAACTGCCGGGCAATAACTTTCTCTTCTGCCGTTGAAAGGATTTTTCGGACAGGAATGCCTTCACTGAGACCGCTGATTATTTTTTCTGCAACATCGAGCTGCAGAAGCAGCTCCTTTTCTTTTCTGGCGTTTTTTCTGAGTCTTTCAATCCGGCGCTCCATACTGTCCAGATCGGCCAGCATCAGCTCGGTTTCAATAGTAACTATGTCGTCCGCAGGGTCAATTCTTCCTTCAACATGGATTATGTTGTCGTCATCAAAACATCGTACGACATGGACAATAGCGTCGACTTCCCGAATATGTGAGAGGAACTGGTTGCCGAGACCTTCGCCCTTGCTTGCACCTTTGACCAGTCCGGCGATATCGACAATTTCAAGGGTTGCCGGCACAAGTGTGGGTGTTTTTACGATAGTTGCAATCTGCTGCATCCTGTCGTCAGGAACCAGAACAGTTCCGACATTCGGTTCTATGGTACAGAACGGGTAATTGGCAGCTTCAGCCTGTTTTGCAGTGATGGCATTGAAAAGTGTTGACTTTCCGACGTTTGGCAATCCGACAATGCCGCAGCGAAGTGACATAAAATAAATGTTATGTTGTAATGAGCTGTCCTAATAAACAAGGGTTTTAACATGTAACCAATATGTTTGGAAAAAGCAAATATTTTTTATAAAATAGCAGGTTAATTGAACGGTACTCGTGTAAAACAGGAAATCGGGAAAAAGTCTATCATTATTGCTCTTGACGGGCCGGCGGCATCCGGAAAAAGTACAACAGCCAGAAAAGTGGCTCAGCGGCTCGGATACACCTATATTGATACTGGTGCCATGTACCGGTCTGTAACTCTCAAGGCATTGCAGAACGGGGTTCTGGATGGTTTGCGACGCTCTTCTGAGAGCGTTTCCAGTTTACTTGATGGTCTTGCCATACGTTTTGACGGTGATCTCGTATTTCTTGATGGCACAGATGTTACTGCTGAGATCAGGGATAACCGGGTGAGCCGGGAAGTGAGTTTTATCAGCTCCCTTAAACCTGTTCGCGACCGGCTCAGGGAGATGCAGCAGGAGCTTGGAAAGCAGGGTTGCGTTGTCATGGATGGGCGGGATATTGGCACCGTAGTATTTCCTGACGCCGAACTGAAAATCTTTCTTGTGGCTGATGCCCGCGAAAGAGCAAAACGTCGGTATGCCGAACTGATAGCAAAGTCTCCCGAAGGAAGCGATATGCCGGATCTTGATGTTCTTGAAGAGGAGATCAAGAGAAGGGATCGTGATGACGCCGAACGGGAACATGCACCGTTAAAAAAACATCCTGATGCTTATGAAATTGATACTTCAGATTTGACGATTGAGCAGCAGGTGGAGAGAGTGTGCAATCTTGCATTGCAGAGAGAGAAGGATTGCCGTTAAAGATATTTCGGCATGGTATACCATATATTTATTCATTAACCCTAAAACCGCATGCCGATATCTCTCGCGGCAGGCAGGCTAACTTACAAGAGAGGAAGGAAAAAACTTAATGGCAGAAGCATTTACACAGGCACAGGAAAAAAAGGTCAAGGAACGGCCGGCAAGAAAAAAACTCAAATTTTTTGCCCATTACGAGCCAGCAGAACTTGCGTTGATGGAGCAGCTTTATTCAAGCACCCTCAATGAAATTACCGAAGATGAGATTATCAAAGGCCGCATTGTTTCAATATCCAACAAGGATGTTACGATTGATGTCGGTTTCAAGTCGGAGGGTATTGTTTCCCTGCTTGAATTCAGGGATGACGATGAGGTACAGGTAGGTGACGATGTAGAAGTCTATCTTGAAAACATTGAAGACAAGATGGGGCAGCTTATTCTTTCAAAGAAGAAAGCTGATGTCCTGAGAATCTGGGACAAAATCTATGATTCAATTGAAAATGATACCATTATCAATGGCAAGATTATCAATCGTGTCAAGGGTGGTATGACGGTTTCTCTTTCCGGTGTCGAAGCCTTCCTTCCCGGTTCGCAGATCGATGTCAAGCCGGTTCGTGATTTCGATGCACTTGTCGGCCAGACCATGGACTTCAGGGTTGTCAAAATCAATCCGGTTACCCAGAATATTGTTGTCAGTCATAAAGTTATTCTCGAAGAGGCTTACGCAGCCCGTCGTGAAGAGATGCTTGCCAATATCAAGGTGGGCATGGTGCTTGAAGGTACCGTCAAAAACATTACCGACTTTGGTATCTTTGTTGACCTCGGTGGCCTGGATGGTCTGGTGCACATCACCGACATTACCTGGGGCAGAATCAACCATCCTTCAGAGGTTGTTGATCTTGATCAGCCAATCAAGGTTGTTGTTGTCGGATTTGACGAGAACAGCAAGAGAGTTTCGCTTGGCATGAAGCAGCTTGAATCTCATCCATGGGAAAATATTGAGATCAAGTATCCTGTTGGCTCTAAAGCTCAGGGTCGCGTTGTCTCCATTACCGATTACGGCGCTTTTGTTGAAATCGAGAAGGGTATTGAGGGGCTTGTCCATATTTCAGAGATGAGCTGGACACAGCATATCAAGCATCCAGGTCAGTTTGTCACTCTTGGACAGGAGGTTGAATGTGTCATCCTTAATATCGACAAGGATCATACCAAGCTTTCGCTTTCCATGAAGAGGGTGAACGAGGATCCTTGGATTGCGCTCTCCGAAAAATATATTGAAAACTCCCTGCATAAAGGAACAGTCAGCAATATCACCGATTTCGGTGTCTTTGTTGAGCTTGAGCCAGGTGTCGACGGACTGGTCCATATTTCTGACCTTTCCTGGACCAAGAAGATTCGTCACCCAAGTGAACTGGTCAAGAAGAATCAGGAACTTGAAGTGAAGGTGCTCAAGTTTGATGTGCACGCACGCCGTATTGCGCTTGGTCACAAGCAGATCAATCCAGATCCCTGGGGCGAGTTCGAACAGAAATATGCAGTAGGCTCAGAGACTCCTGGCCAGATTTCACAGATCATCGAGAAGGGCGTTATTGTCATTCTTCCCGGTGACGTGGACGGTTTTGTTCCGGTATCGCACCTGCTGCAGGGTGGGGTAAAGGATATCCATTCATCATTCAAGATTGGTGATGAACTTCCTTTGCGTGTCATTGAGTTCGACAAGGAAAACAAACGTATTATTCTTTCTGCTCTTGAATATTTTAAGGACAAGAACAAGGAAGAGATCGAAGCATACCTGACAGCTCATCCTAATGAGAAAAAGGAGATTGAGGCGGCGACTGCCGAGCTCGAGCCTCCCGTCAAGTCTGCTGAGAAGAAAGGTGGTGAGCAGAGAGCGTGAGACAAGTTTCTCTCTGCTGTTGTACGGTAATGAAAAAAGCCTTCTCTTGATCAGGGAAGGCTTTTTTCATTAATAGCCGTAACTTTTCAGGAGATTGTTTTTCTTTCGCCAATCCGGGCGGACTTTTATAAAAAGCTCAAGAAAAACCGGTCGTCCAAGCATCTCTTCAATATCTTTTCTTGCTGTCTGGCCAAGTTTTTTCAAAGCAGCTCCTTTGTGCCCGATGACGATCTGTTTTTGGGTTTCACGTTCGACGATGACCGAGCAGCGGATAAGATCCTTTCTTGTCGGGTCATTTTCATGCTGTTCCCGAAATTCGTCAACAACCACTTCGGTAGAATAGGGAACCTCACGTCCGTAGAGCAGAAATATCTTTTCACGGATAATTTCACTGACAAAAAATCGTTCAGGTGCGGTGCTGAGCGTATCTTCAGGATAGAGTGGCTCATTGAGCGGAAGAAATGGCTGAACAGCTTCAATGAGTTGGGGAAGATTCTTGCCTTTCAATGCAGAAACAGAGAGTACCGCAGCAGGGTTCCAGGTTTTCCTGACGAACTCTTCAGCCTGTTGTTGACGCTCTTCACTGACGAGGTCGGATTTATTGAGCACGGCGATAATCGGCTTTCCGGCAGGTTTCAGCCAGCCACTAAAGAGTTCTTCTGCAAACTCGCGGTCTACAAAATCTTTTTTGCCTGAATAGGGAAGAAGGGCAATGACGATATCAGAATCTTTAAGAGTATCACGAATAACTCCGAGCATGGATTCATGGAGCTTTTGCTGTGGCTTCATAATGCCTGGTGTATCAAGAAAAATAATCTGGCAGTTTTTATCGTGGTATATTCCTGTGATTTTTTTTCTCGTGGTTTGCGGTTTAGGCGTTACAATGGAGAGCTTGAAGTCGAGAAGCTCGTTGAGCAGCGTTGACTTGCCTGCATTGGGCGGGCCGATGATAATTGCGAAACCGCAGGAAAAAGGAGATGCTGCCATGAAATTTTTTTTGAAAGGTTCAACTTCTTTACACGATACTATACTAAATTATACCCTGCCATGATAAAGAAAAAAGGGTAAATCAAATACTGAAATGGAAAATCAAAGCAAACTTGATCAGTGGCTTCTGGTTTCGACTGCAGGGCTTATTGTTTTGGGGCTTATGGCTGTTTATAGTGCAACCAACGGCACCGGTGACCCCTCGTTGTTTTACCGTCAGCTTTCATGGTGTATGATTGGTATTTTGGCTATGGTGTTAATTTATTTCAATGATGCCCGTATTCTCAAAGATAATGCCTATATCTTTTATGCTGTAGGAGTACTGCTGCTCGTAGCTGTTCTTATTTTCGGGAAAAAAATTGCAGGCCAGACAAGCTGGATGAAAATAGGTTATTTCAGCTTTCAACCTTCTGAAATCGTCAAAATGACGACCATTCTTGCGCTGGCAAGATTTCTTTCCGATGATGAAACTGATATTCGTTCAATACCGCATTTGTTTATTGCCCTTGCAATAGCATTTATTCCTGTCTTGCTGATCATGCTGCAACCGGATATGGGGACAATGCTTACCATGCTTCCCTTTATGGCTACGATGCTTATTATGGCAGGTTTTGATATCTATATCCTTATGCTGATGCTGTTTCCTTTGCTTCTCATGATTTCGGGATTTTTCAATATTTATTTAATTCTTGGCATATCATTGCTTTTGATGGCAATATTGATCTTTCAGCAAAAGAAATTCAAGCTCCATCAGTTGTTTGTTATTGGTTCAGGTGTTTCTGCAAGTTTATTTCTGCATCGTTTTGCTAATGAAATACTTAAACCTCATCAGATAAAAAGGATACAGACATTTATCGATCCGATGTCTGATCCACAGGGTGCAGGATACAATGCACTTCAGGCTAAAATAGCAATAAGTTCTGGTGGTTTGTTCGGTAAAGGATTTCTTCAGGGGACACAGACGCAACTGCGTTTTATTCCTGCTCAGTGGACTGATTTCATTTTTTGTGTTATAGCCGAAGAACTTGGTTTTCTTGGCGCATCACTTTTGCTGGCACTCTATCTTGTGTTGATTTTACGATTAGTCTGGACAATCTTTTCAATTAAAAATAAATTTGTTGAGCTGACACTTGGAGGATTCGTCTCTCTGCTCTTTATTCATGTTGTGATCAATATCGGGATGACTATTGGTCTTATTCCAGTTATTGGAGTTCCTCTGCCATTTGTTTCTTATGGTGGTTCCTCTCTGGTCGGGAATATGATTA
This sequence comes from uncultured Chlorobiaceae bacterium, assembly GCA_903836465.1. GTDB lineage: Bacteria > Bacteroidota > Chlorobiia > Chlorobiales > Chlorobiaceae > Chlorobium. The sequence continues at coordinate 57,161 of CAILRB010000014.1, read as the reverse complement.
TGGTTGGACTGGCACTTAATTTTAGCAGCAATAAAAGAACTCTTGGGTATCACGGAAGATTGGATTTAAGAAAAAAAAGCGCACCGTGATGCGCTTTCAGTTCCGTTTTTCCTGGATGTTGGTGCGGGAAATTACTTTATTTTGTAAACAAAGCGCTTTCCCTCTTTTCCTGCCGGAATGCGTTCGATTTCAGAGTCAGCCTGGCCGTATTTGTTGAACCAGAGACTGACTGCGGTACCTTTTGTATTCAGTGCCTCAGCTATATCTCTTGGCTTGAAAGTTTTTTCAGGATTTGAACGGAGTAAATCTTTGATTGAAGCTCCAAGCTCACCACGCCCAAATTTTTGATTGCTGGATTGTACAGGAGCAGATCCCTCAAGTTTTGAAAGGTTTGTTTCCAGCTTTCTTATGATGGTTGAAAGTTCATCTTCCAACGGCTTGATTTTTTCGTTGAACTCAGTTCTTATCTGGCTGATTTTTTCCTGCAGGTCCTTCTTTTCTTCAACAAGTGATTGGAAATAATCGATCTTCTGAATGAAAAGGTCATATTTGTCAGGCGATCCAATGTCTTTTCTTATGGCACTCATAGTTTATTATATTTGATAATTTAGTCATACTAATTACTCGTTTTAAATATAAGATAATATCTTTGTCTCTGCAAGATGATATTCGTTCGATGCTTTCGATAATCTTTATTTGTTCTAATATATATATAAAAGTGTTTTCAAAGTATGGTAATGCAGGAAAAATAGCGATATGAACGATCATACAATAAAACGAGTTGCGGCGGTAACCCTTGGATGTAAACTGAATTATGCTGAAACTTCAACTATACTTGATGATTTATGCAAACAGGGATGGCAACTATCAACGATTGATGACGGCGCTGATCTTATTATTATTCATACCTGTGCAGTAACGAAACAGGCAGAACGAAAATGTCGTCAAAAAATAAGAGGAATTATAAGAAAAAATCCAGACAGCCGGATAGCAGTTATTGGCTGTTATGCTCAGTTAAATCCACAAATACTGTCCGAAATAAATGGAATAGATTTAATTCTTGGCAGCAACGATAAATTTGACATAAACTGGTATAACAATAATATTGTCGGAACAATACCACCGCTCTTTATCAAAGTTACACCTTCTTGCACTTTTAAAGATATTTATCCAGGCTATTCATTACCTCCATCTTTGGGTGTGGACAGAACGCGCGCATTTTTAAAAATACAGGATGGTTGTGATTACGGGTGCGCGTATTGTGTGATTCCTGTGGTGAGGGGAAAGTCGCGATCGTTACCTGCAGAGCAGATTGTTGAGCGGGCCCGTCTTCTGGCGTCATCCGGATACCGTGAAATAGTGCTTACCGGAGTCAATATTGGCGATTACCGTTTTGGGGGCGTGGAACTATGCGATCTTTTGCGTCTGCTTGAAGAGGTTAATGTCAGCCGCATCCGAATCAGCTCGACAGAGCTGGATGTTGTCGATAACGAACTGATTTCTTTAGTTGCTCAATCGAAAAAAATTGTTCCCCATTTTCATATTCCTCTTCAAAGCGGTTCAGACACCATTCTCAGGGCTATGCGACGTTGCTATGATACATCACTTTACCGTGAAAGAGTGCAACTGTTGGTTGAGCGCATTCCCGATTGCGCCATCGGAGCTGATGTGATGGTTGGCTATCCGGGTGAAACTGAGGAGGATTTCCTGCAGATGTTCCGGTTTATTGAAGAGCTCCCTCTTGCTTATCTTCATGTGTTCAGTTGTTCTGTTCGGCCCGGAACAGCTCTTGCCCGGCAGATCGATAACCATGAGCGGAAGCCTGTTGCACCCCAAGAGATCGCTCGGCGCTATAGCGGGTTGGTAGAACTTGGTCGCCAAAAGGAGGCTTATTTTAAGTCTCGCTATACAGGAAAAGAGTGCATCGTTCTTTTTGAGGGATCTGGGCCCTTACGAAAGGGTATTCAGCAATGCAGCGGCTACACAAGGAACTATCTCAGGGTATTGGTTGAGAGAGCCGACAGCGAACTGAAACAAACCATGACGGGAAATGAATTGCATGTTTTCATCGAGTCTTTGGACGATGATTTGAATTTAAAAGGGAGAGTGCTATCTTGATTGCTCACATTCTCTTCTCCTCAGTACTATTAACTAAAATCATCGCAATCCATGCCTATTAAATCTCGCATTCGTTCGATTCCCGACTATCCGAAAAAAGGGATCCTTTTTCGTGATATTACCACCCTCATCAAGGATCCGGTAGGGTTCAGGCTGGCCATTGACAGTTTGACGCAGCACTACCTTCAGGATGGCATGGATTTTGATGTTATTGTTGGTATTGAGGCGCGAGGATTTATTATTGGAGGCGCATTGGCTTACACGCTTGGCAAGGGATTTGTCCCTGTCAGAAAGCCAGGAAAATTGCCGGCGGAAGTTGTATCGCAGGAATACCAGCTTGAGTACGGGAGCGACACGATAGAGATTCATGTCGATGCACTTGAAGCTGGTCAAAAGGTTCTGCTTGTCGATGATCTGCTTGCCACTGGAGGTACAGCTCTTGCAGCAGCAGCATTGGTTGAAAAGGTAGGGGGTATTGTTTCCGAGATGGCATTCATTGTCAACCTGCCCGATATCGGAGGGGAAAGAAAACTTCTTGAAAAAGGATACAATGTTTACTCCCTTACAGATTTTGAAGGAGAGTGACAGTGCGGTATGAGTAATTCATTTCCAGCGTTGGAGAAGGTAAAAACGGCAGCAGTGTCTGCCGTTTTTATGTTGCAGTCACCCCATCACCTTCCTCCAGTATGGCTGGTTACGCCTTTTCTTCTTTTTTTGTTTATGGTTATTGATGCCGTGGCAGGAAAGGGGGTGATCAAGGAACGGTAAACAGGGGTCGGGGTGAGTATTGTTGGAGGTAAAAGCTTTATCATCCTTGCCGTTATTATTGGAGCAGTGTTTCTTGACACTGCTGTTATTCCCGGATTTCCCAGTCTTCAGAAAATTTTTCACCTTCCCTTCGGCATTCGCGAGCTTTTGCTGTTTGTTCTTGCGGCAGTTGCCTGGAAAAGCGCTGACAGGGAGGCGGTGAGAGGTAATGAGTTTAATTTTTCTCCCATTCGGGGTGGTTATTAACCAGGTTTCTGATATAAAGCAATTTGCCGAGGGAATACGCTCTCCGGTTCCTGGCGATGTGACTTCCGATATCTATCTTATGGCGATATCTCTTGCATCAGTTTTTTTCGGATCAATGACCTATATCGGCAATGCTCCGAACTTTATGGTCAAGAATATTGGTCTCCAGGCAAAGGTTGAGGTGCCTGGATTTTTTGAGTACATTTACAAATACTCACTGCCAGTTCTTGTTCCGGTTTTTGCTCTGCTATGGGGTTTATTTTTCAATTATTAGCGGTTTTTGAACATATCTCCCCAAAGACCACTAAAAAAAGGGTTGCAATTTTCTTCGCTGAAAACTTGCAGGAAAAGCTACTCGCCAATGTTTTTAAGGCTTTCACTTACCGCGTGTTTGAATTCCTTGGAAATTTTGAATGTTGGCACATTTTTCGGCTCAACTGTCACCTTTTCACCTGTCCTCGGGTTTCTTGCCTGTCGGAAATTTTTATGTCGGATATTGAATGAACCGAAACCTCTTATTTCAATTCGTTTTCCGGTTTTCAAAGAATCAATGATACCTTCAAACAGGCCATCAACTACAGATTCAGTTTCGTTTTTTGTGAGGCCGGTTTTGTGGGCAATAACATTGACCAGATCGGCTTTTGTGGTAGTGTTTGCCATGGCTATGGTTGGTTCGGGTTATTATCAGGTATTAATTTTATTTAAACCATAAATGAAGAGCAACAATTCCCATAAAAACGGCAAAAGCTTTACGCAGCAGGTCACTTGAAAGATGTGTTGCTATTTTTGCGCCGAAATAAGCTCCGGCAAAAAGCCCTGCAGCAATGATAAGGCCAATCCAGATATTTTCAGTGGAAATTTTTCCGGAACGATAATACTCGATCACACCAAGAAGGCCTACAGGAAGTAGGAGCGCAATCAGTGATGTTCCAACAGCGCTTTGCTGGGTCATCCCGTAAAGCAGAACCATCGCCGGGACGATGATGACTCCACCTCCAACACCGAACATTCCTGAGAGAAGTCCTGCAGCTATGCCGATACCAAGTAGTCCAATGAAATTCATGAACGGAGCGTTATGATGTTGCAAGGTCGAATGCCGCTTGCTCGGGGCCTGTAATCTCTTTTATTTCGATTGCGCTGAGAGACTCCTTTTCGATAAGTATTTTTGCAATCCGGTGAAGAAGATCGCTTTTCTCGCTGAGAATAATTCTGGCATTATCCATGCACCCCATGATAATATTTCGCACCTCTATATCGATCTGGAGAGCAGTCTCCTCAGAGTACTGGCGAATATGTGAGTAATCCTTTCCAAGAAAGACCTCCTTATGGCTGTCACCGTAATTGATCGGTCCGATTTTTTCGCTCATTCCCCACTGTCGCACCATTCTGCGGGCAATATCGGTGGCCTTTTCAATATCGTTTGCGGCACCAGTACTGGTTTCATTAAAAATAAGTTCTTCGGCAACTCTTCCGCCAAGCGCATAGGTAATCATGGCAAGCAGGTACTCTTTATTCTGTGTGTAGCGATCCTCAAGCGGCAGGTAAGCAGTAAGCCCGAGACTCCTTCCCCTTGGAATGATGGTGACCTTATGTATAGGATCAGAACCCTTCGTATACATTGAAACAAGCACATGACCAGTTTCGTGATAGGCCGTGAGCCTTTTCTGCTCGTCAGAAATAAACATGCTTTTTCTTTCAGGGCCCATCAGAATCTTGTCGCGAGCCTGCTCAAAATTCTCGGCAGTAATAAGTTCCTGCTCATGTCGAGCGGCAAGAAGTGCGGCCTCATTGACAAGGTTCGCAAGATCAGCACCGGAAAATCCTGGTGAGCTTTTTGCAAGGACGTTGATATCGACACTTATATCAAGAGGCGTATTACGGGTATGAATTAATAAAATAGCTTCACGTCCCCGGATATCAGGCTTGTCGATGGTAATCTGGCGGTCAAACCTGCCTGGCCGTAGCAGTGCGGTATCAAGAACATCAGGCCGGTTTGTTGCAGCAATAAGGATGACATTCTCATTTGTCGTAAATCCATCCATTTCGACAAGAAGCTGGTTCAGGGTCTGCTCTCTTTCATCGTGTCCTCCACCAAGGCCAGCTCCCCGGCTGCGCCCGACCGCATCTATTTCATCAATAAAAACAATACATGGAGCATTTTTCTTTGCCTGTTCAAACAGATCCCTCACCCTTGCCGCACCAACCCCAACAAACATTTCAACAAAATCAGCGCCGGATATGGAGAAAAAAGGAACTTTCGCTTCTCCTGCAATTGCTTTGGCAAGAAGGGTTTTGCCGGTGCCGGGAGGACCCAGCAGCAAAACGCCTTTTGGTATTTTGCCACCGATTTTCTGGAACTTTTCAGGATTCGTCAGAAATTCTACGGTTTCCTGCAGCTCTTCAATTGCCTCATCAACGCCAGCGACATCATTAAACGTGACTTTAACATCAAATTCGCTGACAAGCTTTGCACGGCTTTTGCTGAAGCTGAAAATATTTTTGGCCTGTGCTCCGTTTTGCCCGTTCATCTTTCTGATCAGAAAAAAATAGATAAGGCCAAAGATGAGCCATGGGGCGAAAAGCACAATAAAAGTGTTCAGACCACTGGAGCCTTCTTCAACCTTGAGCCGGATTCCCTTGTCGGCGAGGAGGTCGGCCTGTTCAAGGGAGAATGATGGAATTCGAACAGCAAAGCGATCAGTCTGCAGGCTTGTGCTGTTGACAAGCATCAACTGCGCAGGTGCGTTGAGTTTTCCGTTCAGGATTGCTGATTTATCCTCAAACGTCTTCACTGTCACTTCGGTGACAAGCGATCTGGAAAGAAGAGATTTGTATTCGTTATAAGTGATTTCAGGGTTGTTCGGGCTTGCAAAAAATCGTTGAAACATAAAAAGCATCAAAAGCCCGAACATCATAAAAAGGAGAAAACGTGGAAACTTTCCCTGCGGGTTTTCGCCTTTTCCCTGAAACCATCCTGAGCCGCGTTCATCGTCGTTTACCGGTTTGAATTTATTGCGGGAAGCGTCTTTTTCAGGCTTCTTTACTGGATTTTCAGACATAAAATAGGCAGAATAATAATGTAAAATGTAACTTACTTAAATTACAGTAATTAAAAGTAAAATGACAAGTGAAAATAAAAAGTTTATTTAAATATTGCGATCATACCGAAAATTAGCATCTGTTGCCATTGGATTCAAGACTTTCAGGTTAATCTGTTATCTTGTGACTAAAAGCACTGAGTTTTTGTTAAATTCACTGCTCTTGTAATACTTGCACTCTCAACAATTAACAAGTACGACGCTCATTATGGTTGGTCAAAGGGTTAGAACCAGGTTTGCACCTTCTCCAACAGGATATTTACATGTAGGCGGATTAAGAACCGCATTGTATAACTACCTGTTTGCAAAAAAAATGAATGGAGACTTCATTATCAGAATTGAAGACACCGATCAAAGCCGAAAGGTAGAGGGAGCACAGAGAGATCTTATCAAGACCCTTGAATGGGCTGGGATTGTTGCTGATGAAAGTCCTGAACATGGCGGAAATTTCGGGCCCTATATTCAGTCCGAAAGGCTTGATATCTACGACAGGTATTGCCGTCAACTGCTTGAAGATAATCATGCCTACTACTGTTTTGCTACGCATGAGGAGCTTGAAGAAAATCGTCAGCTTCAGATAAAGCAGGGTCTCCAGCCGAAATATAACAGAAAGTGGTTGCCTGAAGAGATGGGTGGCTGCATGCCGCCGAGTGCGATTAGAAAAAAACTGGATGAGGGCGGTCCCTATGTTATCCGCATGAAAGTGCCCGATTATGTTTCGGTCTGGTTTGAAGATATTATCAGAGGCCCGGTTGAATTTGATTCTTCGACAATTGATGACCAGATCCTGATGAAATCTGATGGTTTTCCGACCTATCATTTCGCCAGCGTCATCGACGATCACTTGATGGAATTTACCCACATCATCAGAGGTGAGGAGTGGCTTTCCTCTATGCCCAAGCATCTTCTGCTCTATGAGTTTTTTGGCTGGGAGCCTCCAAAGGTTGCTCACCTGCCGCTATTGCTTAATGCTGATCGTTCAAAACTCAGTAAAAGGCAGGGTGATGTTGCGGTGGAAGATTATATCCGCAAGGGGTACAGCAGTGATTCGATCATCAATTTTGTAGCCATGCTTGGCTGGAATGAAGGCGAGGGCAGCGAGCAGGAGGTCTACAGTATGCAGCAGCTTATCGACAAATTTTCGCTTGAACGGGTAGGCAAGGCCGGTGCGGTGTTTAATGTCGACAAGCTCAACTGGCTTGAAAAACAGTACATCAAAAACAGGCCGACAGCGCAGCTTGTCGAGGTCATAAAACCACTTCTTCTGGCTGAACTTGAAGAAAAAAAGTCACTGATGCCCGAGGAGATTATTACCAGCGATACCTATCTTGAAAAAGTTATAGAACTCATGCGTGAGCGTGTCGGGTTTGAACATGAATTTGTAACTTTCTCCTCGTACTTCTATTTTGAGCCTGAAACTTATGATGATGAGGCCGTCAGGAAGCGTTGGGTGGCTGAGACCAATGCTCTTCTTCGTGAGTTTACCGACATCCTGTACACTCTTGAGGAGTTCAGTGCAGACAACATTGAAGCACACCTTAAGGAATTTGTTGTCCCAAAGGGGATTAAAGCCGCAGTGCTCATTCATCCTCTGAGAATACTTGCTTCAGGCGTGAGTTTTGGTCCGAGCCTTTATCACATGCTTGAGGTACTCGGTAAGGAGACGGTGATCAGACGCATCCTGACAGGTATCGAAAAAATCAGCGTTCCTGTTTAGTTTTGCAGGATTACTACAGAGCCCGCAAAAACGGGTTCTGTATTGTTAGCTTTTTCTTTTGATGCAAAAAGATTTTTTCCTATATTTTGCATCATGTTTAAAGGACAGATAGCTCAGTTGGTAGAGCAAAGGACTGAAAATCCTTGTGTCGTGGGTTCGATTCCCTCTCTGTCCACACCTTTTGACGGCATTTTCCCTTATGTTGGCAAGGTTACAACATTCATGTCCACCCCTTTTTTCCTTCAGTTCACCTTACCCAGCTCTTATATGTCACGCCCGGTGTCACTTCATGCTTCCGTGTTTGAATATCACAGCTTTCCCGCATGAATATTTCTACGCAGCTCGATCAGGAAGTCTGGCACGATTTGCGTGAGCCCGGTGCTTATGAGTGGTGGTATTTTGATGCGGAAGACTCATTGAGCGGTTTTTCGTTTGTGCTTATATGGTTTTGCGGTTTTCCTTTTTCTCCTTATTACACAAATCATTATGAGAAATGGAAAAAACGGCTTACAACAACAACTCCTCTTCCGTCCAATTACTCTGGCTTCAGTTTCCAGTTGTATGAAAATGGGCATGAGATCGTTAATTTCATGAAGGAAGGTTGTCAGGAGCTTTTTGAAAGCAGTCTCTCTGCTATAGGTGTTCGGTTCGAAAAAAACAGGTTTACTTATAATATCCTGAAGGACGAATACTCTCTTGATATTGATTTTTCTTTTCCGGCCCGTCGTAAGGATATTAAGGCGACCCTCTTGTTCAGGGCCGGTCAGAGGATTGTCTATGAAAAAAAAGATACAAACAACGACGGCAGGGTCCCTCATCACCAGTGGCTTTTACGGGTACCCAAGGCTGAAGTGGAGGGGACGATTGAAATTGTTGAACAACCGGATGGTGCAGTTCGCACGATTCCTGTCAAGGCCATTGGCTATCATGATCATAACCTCGGCGCTGTTCCCATGCAGGAGTACATTTCCAGATGGTATTGGGGGCGAGCTTTTTCTGAGCATTTCGACCTGATTTATTACGTGGTTTTTTTTAAAAATAACGATTATCAGCCACTTGCACTGTTGCTTCTTCAGGACAATACGAGTAATACAGTAGTAGTGCATGAGACGGTGCGTTTTCATGAGAGCAATTTCAGATTCGGTTTTTTTGCTCCCGTTCACAGCAGGGATCTTTCTTTGTACCATGAGAACACTCATCTTAAAATTCACCACCATAAAGTGCTTGATTCAGGCCCGTTTTATCTCAGGTTTGAATCTGATATCTCCTTGCAGATAGATGGCAGGAATCTTGATGGAGTCAGAGGTATATCTGAATTTCTCAATCCGGTCCGTCTGCAATCCAGATTTATGCGTTTTTTCACCTGTAGCCGAATCTGGCGTGATGGAGAACCGTCGATCATGTACAAGAGTTATAATAGTTTTAAGCGTTCTTTAGATTGGAATAATCGATGAAAAAATTATAAATTTACTATCTGTTTAAACGCCCCTGGATTAAAACAATAGAAGTCGACGTTAAGGGTTACCAAAAAGAATAACGATTGGTTATTGTTGAAACGACAGGTTGTCTTTGTTTTTTGATTTTATAACAAAATATTTAAAAAGGAGATAGGTTGTAATGGCACAACAAGGTAATTTCAAGAGCCCGTCCAGGCTGGGCGCACTTGGAGAAGGTGCTTCTCCTTCTTCATCCGGCTCAGTTTCCGGCGGTAAGCCTCGGGAGCAAGGCTTGAAGGAGGTTGATTTCGAGCGTCGCAGTTTTCTTGGAAAAGTTGTCGGGGGTATTGGGGCAGCCGTAGCCATATCAACTCTCTACCCTGTGATCAAGTATATCATCCCTCCTGTCAAGCAATTTTCAAACAAGAGTGAGATGGTTGTCGGAAAAGCTGCTGAAGTACCTGCAAAAAGCGGGAAAATTTTCCAGTTCAACAAAGACAAGGTCATTGTTGTTAACGATAACGGCAAGCTTACGGCATGTAGTGCTGTCTGTACGCACCTTGGCTGCCTTGTCCACTGGGATAATGCCCAAAATCTTCTGGCTTGCCCCTGTCATGGAGCAAAATACAAACAGACAGGAGAAATCATCTCTGGTCCGCAGCCTTTACCCTTACCAGTATTTAAAGCAAGGGTTGAAGGGGAAAATATCATTATCTCAAAAGCTTAACCTTTAATTCGTGAAAACCAAGGGAGTCAGGAAAGATGGCTGAAAACAATCAGAACGCTATGGCAGGAAGTGATCCAGCCAAGCCGAAACCCGCCGTTCCAGGCGCTGCCAAGCAGGCTGCTTCTGGTGCTGCAAAACCCGCCGCTCCGGGCGCTGCCAAGCAGGCCGCTTCTGGTGCAGCAAAACCTGCTGTATCGAACAGCGGCGTCTATAAACCACCTGTAGAACGGGCGGATTCAAATCCCTACAAGGATTCTCGAATCAGTTCCGTTAGCGCATGGTTTCAGGAGCGCTTTTATGTCATGCTGCCGGTAATCGATTATCTGAAGAAAAAAGAAGTTCCAAAGCACAGGCTCTCATTCTGGTATTATTTTGGTGGCCTTACCCTGTTTTTCTTCCTTATTCAGATTATCACCGGTTTGCTGCTCATGCAGTATTATAAGCCAACTGAAGCTGAGGCTTTTGCTTCATTTGTCTTTATCCAGCGAGAGATCTCTTTTGGCTGGCTTATCCGCCAGATTCATGCATGGTCTGCAAACCTCATGGTTCTGATGGCCTTTATTCACATGTTCAGTACTTTCTTCATGAAGTCATACCGTAAACCACGTGAGCTTATGTGGGTTAGCGGTTTTGTGCTTCTTGTGCTCAGCCTCGGTTTTGGCTTTACCGGATACCTTCTTCCCTGGAACGAACTTGCATTCTTTGCAACCCAGGTTGGTACAGAAACTCCAAAAGTAGCTCCAGGCGGCGCATTCCTTGTCAATATTCTTCGTGGTGGTGAAGAGGTCAGCGGCGAAACACTAACCCGTATGTTCTCACTGCACGTAGTGCTTCTTCCTGGTCTTCTCATGCTGGTGCTTTCAGCACATCTGCTTCTTGTTCAGGTTCTTGGTACTTCAGCTCCTATCGGCTACAAGGAATCAGGGATGATCAAAGGATACGAGAAGTTTTTCCCAACATTCCTTGCCAAGGATGCTATCGGATGGATCATTGGTTTTGTCCTCCTTGTTTACCTTGCAGCAGTATTTCCATGGGGAATCGGTGTGAAAGCCAATGCCCTTAATCCTGCACCTATGGGCATTAAACCAGAATGGTATTTCTGGGCACAGTTCCAGTTGCTCAAAGATCTCAAGTTTGAGGGTGGAGAGCTTGTTGCCATTGCTCTTATTACTGTTGGCGCTCTTGTGTGGATTCTTGTTCCATTCATTGACTTCAAGGCTTCAAGAGAAGAGAAAAGCCCGATCTTTACCATGCTCGGTCTTGTCTTTCTGGCGTTCCTGCTTATTAATACCTATCGTGTTCTTGCAGAATATGGTTGGTAAGTAATAAACTTGCTACACACTATAAACAGAAAAGCCCGGCAAAGCCGGGCTTTTCTGTTTATAGTTAAAAAACCAGTTTCTGTAACCGGAACTTGTGTCCTAATCTTTTTCCCGGAGTAACTCTCCCATCTCATACCCTGAAAGGAAGGTCTGCATGTCGAGTTTTTCCGAGGCTTCAATCCATTCGGCGATTGCAGTTTTCGGGTCGTTCAGTAACTCCTGCATAATAAACCAGGCCACAAGTACGCTGAAGCGCTGTTCGCGGAACCATGTTTTGTTATGACGTTCATCAAATTGCAGCAGGCGGCCCAGATGCAGCCTGTTGACGCTGTTCACTGATTGTATGAAAGCAAGCAAACGCTCTTCAGGAGTTTCATCAGGCTCGGTCTTATTTTTTGGAGTGAGCAGGCAGGCGAGCAGGTCGGGAAGATGTTCACCCGGAATGCCGATCATGCCTGATTCAGGGTAAATTGCCCGAAGCGCATCACTCATCAGCCAGTCGTCGATGAGGTTCAGATTCAGTGAACCAGTTGCTGTGAGCATCTGCTGCAGCGTGTCAAGAATAACCCAATGCCTTGAAATTGTTTTATACACTGCGCCTTCTTTGCTGCTCAAACCAAGAGCAGTCTGAATTTTTCGGGAGTCTGAATTTTTCTTCAGCAGATCGGGCAGCAGGAGCGCCTGATTGTAAAGTTCAGTCGCCTGAGCCGCAAGGTTTTCAGGTACGTCAAGCGGTTTTTCCATGAGCTCACTGAACTGTCGGGCAACCGTTTCAAGCAGTGTGACCAGGGTTGTTTCAAACGTCTCTTCCTCAAGGGTCGCCTTCGTTTCATCAGGAACCAGGGCCGCAGTAATGATTCTGTGCAGCGGGGAGAGACTTATGGTGAGAGCGGCTAGTTCAATTGAGGGAGTGCCGCCTCCGTTGAGTTCCGCAGCCAACTGGTAATAGGGTCTCAGTTTTGAAGGATGCACCTCTCTGAAGTCAAGGAAGACGTTGTACTTGTAGCCATCAACGGCAACCAGCAGACCACGGTCAGCAATCTCCTGGCAGGAGCGGATAAACTCAAGGCCGCTGGTATGATCCTTGAACACAACAAAAGTGTTGTGTTGATTGCTCAGATTAAGCCCTTCAGAGAGGGAACTCTGCCGGATTTCACCGTGCTGGCGGTAGCCGACTGACATTTTAATCCATCCTGTAGCCTGCTCAAAGCAGTTGTTGAAGACAACCAGGGCTGTTTCGATACCAAGTCGGTTGGAATAGGCAAAAATATTCTCGTTTACTATTCCTTCCGGGGAATAAACATCATAAAGGAAAAAGTTGCATACCTCGGCAAAGAGGGGACGCTTTTTCATGATCGGGAAGATCTCATGATAGTGTCGCCAGACGAGGTGTTCATCCGGTTGTTCATCATAATAGGCTTTGGCGTATTCCATACCATACTTCTCCGTAAAGCCTTCAACCTGTCCATGGCCGAACATGGGCAGACCCGGCATGGTAAGCATCATCATACAGACACCAAAATATTTATCCCCCCGACCAAATTGTTCAATGGCGGTATCTTCATCAGGGTTGTTCATGAAGTTTACATACCGCTTGAGAATTTCGGGGTCGAATTCAAGGGTGTTCTTGATCAGGTACCGGTATTTGGCATTATCTTCTTTCTTCAGCATGTGCATAAAGGCGCTGTTATAGACCCTGTGCATGCCGAGGGTGCGGACAAAATAGCCTTCAAGCATCCAGAATGCCTCAGCAAGCAGAAGCGTGTCGGGCACCTCCTGATGAATGCGGTCAACGACTTCACGCCAAAACTCTTCGGGTATGGCGGCATCAAATTCAGCCATACTCATGCTGTAGGAAGAGCGTGAAGGGACGCCTGCGGTGTGGCCGTTAAGGGGGAACCAGAGGCGCTGTATGTGCCGTTTTGCCAGCACCATTGCTGCATCAAATCGGATAATGGGGAACATTCTTGCGACGTGCAGAATCTGCTGAATCACCCCTTCGCGCACCTCTGCGCTGAGAAAGTTAAGTTGGGCTGTATCATTCCATGGCATCATGGTGCCATCATTGCCATGATAAATATAGCGGGTATCACCAGTCAGGTAATCAATCCGCTTGAAAGCGACAGCAGCATCGGAACGGTTCCAGTAGCCATCTTCGAGATAGATACCGTAACGGGGGTCGTTGCTGAGGTTTGGCCCATTATAGGAATAATTATAGTAAGGTGGTGTGTGTGCCGAGAGAAACCAGTCAGGATTGTTTCTTACCAGCTCGGAATCCATGGCGGTATGGTTGGGAACCATGTCGCTTGCAAGACGAACCCCGCGTTGTTTTGCCCTGTGCATAAGGTTCAGATACCCTTCATAGCCGCCGATGTCGTCAGAAATATCATATTTTTCAAGGGCGTAAGCTGAGGCTTTTGCTTCAGGATTTCCATGTATCTGTTTGATTTTCTGTGACGCAAAGCTTCGTTGCCAGAGTCCTATCAGCCATAAAGCCGTGAATCCGCGATCCGCGATAGCATCCAGCTCTTCATCGGGAATATCCTGAAGACGGTGAACCGGACGTCGATAAATTTTGCTGAGCTGGTCAAGCCAGACATAGGTGCTTTTTGCAAGCATGACCACTTCAGGCATCCACGATGAGTCTACAGAGTAGTTAGCCGGAGCATTGGCATCATCAAAAGTGTAATCGGGAACGTGTGCAGCTTTTTCAAACTCATAGCCATCGTTGCGAAGGGCTTTTTCATGGGCAATCTGCTCAAAGAAGAGGTATTTGTCTTCATCCTCAATATAATTGATGGCGCCTGCCAGTAATTCCCAAAATGGCGATTCATCAAGCAGTTCTCCCCAGTTCAGACGGATGTAGCGAAGCTGCTCCAGAATGGAAGTAGGCGCATGTCTTATGGGCATGAAAAGTAATTCCGCAAGGTCGAGATCATCAGGTCCAACGGGTCCCATCGCCTGCATTGAGCTTCGCATGGTCATGATCAGCTTCTGATACGCGCTCTCTTTCGTCAGTGTTTCATCGTTCAAAAGATCAGAAAACTGTTCAAGAGCCGGATTCTGGTTATTCAGCCAGACAAGGAAAGACTCTTCAAGAACGTCTGTTTTATTGTTCTGCTGTTTCAGCCATTCAGCGGGTGATTCAGCGCCGGCATAGATTTTTGGCGTGGGAAACGAGGTAATAAAGCGGTTCAGGTACTGTTCTGATTGTTTTGAGGAGAGCAATTCGATCAGCGTTCCGTAGACGTTGTCAAGAAAGTTTGGTTGCCGTAACGCTATTGCTTTCGACATGATAGAATGAAACAGCGCATGCAGCAGTTTCATTCCGTGAAGCTGTGCCGGCAGCACAGGTTTTGTGTCTGCACCTTTCTGCTTTATGAGAAAATCATTGATGACAGCGGCCTGTCTTTCTGACGTTTTCAAACTTTCCTGAGCAGAGCCAGGCAAAGAGAGAAACTCAGGATCAGTCAGATGAAAAAGTTCTCGGGCCTTACGGTTGACGTAAAAGTGTTCTTTGTTCTGCAACACTGGCGGGTTTTGCTTGATTGTCATAGGAGGAGATGCAATACCAAAGCATTAAGCTGGTTAAAATTTTTGCGCGGTCCTGCGATTTTGCAAGGCCTGTTTACGCACTCTGACAAAGTACGGAATTTCTCGAAAATAGTCTGATTGTTAGTTCTGCGCTTTTATAATAGGCGGAGAGGCTTGAAGGAAGGCTATTTAATTTTATTATCGAGGTAGCGCTGAAGGTAGGTAAATCCAAGATCTTTTACAGAGCGCAGTACTTCCAGTCCGATGGCAGAGAGGGCTGTTTTGCCCTGCGTTGGAATAAATTGCGATGTGGTGTTGAGTTGACCCTCTTCTTGCGCAGAAGGGCTTCTGTGACTTCTCAATGCAGTTGTGATGAGCAGTCCGGCAAGAAAACTTGTTCCGACAGTTTCAAAAGGGTGGCGCCTGATAAATTTTGTTGGAGAAATCTCCTCTTGGAGCCCTTCTTTCAGTTTTCTGGCTCTTGTTTTGATTTGCTCTTCTTTTTCTGCAATAGTGTTTTGCAGTTCTTCAATGCGCGCCTGAATGCCTACTAAAGGCTCATTTGTTGTAGTCATGGACGGATAAAAGAAGTTTTTGGATCAGTTTTTTAAGAAGTAACGGTTTGAATTTAGTAAAAAATAAAAAGCACGAAAGGAAAATAAGGCTTACCACGAGATAACCAAGAAAAGGATGTCCTAACAGTTCCCCTGTCAGAAGTGCAAAGGTTGTGAGAAGGTAGCCAATTCCAATAATCAGGATAACGCTTAGAATAACTGCCGAGCCGACAAAAGAGATCCTCTCGGTTACCTCTATCTTGAGCAGTTCGATTTTAGCGTCAATGATAGAAACAACATCGTTATACGTCGACATTGCCGTATCATCAAAGAGTTTATGGAACCGGCTGTTTTTTTGCTTTTCTTTCGTCGGGTCGAGACTATCTCCCTGTTGAGTACTCATCATAGTATCTGAAATAACTGCTTGTTATCGCTTTCTTTTCATGAAAAGTCCGAACAAGGCACCAGCACCCAATGAATACAACATTGCCTGACCAGGATTTTTCCTGATATACTCCCTTGCTTTTTCAGCGCTTTTCAAGAGCTGATTATACGATTCACTTTCCCTGAAACAGGAAAAAGCTTCGGAGAGTGCTTCACTTATCTCTTTTACTTGTCCAGGAATGCGCGTTTCCTGAGGTTCTTCTTCTGATAAATTATCTGGTTGACTGCTGTGTATCGTAACCTGAACTTCTTGTTCCATAAGTGTTAAAAACTGTTGATGAGTTACTGCAAGAATATTAAAAAACAATGTACAAAAACAATCTGGTCTTTGCATGTCACTCTTACTGAAGAAGTCTGCCACCGTCAACATTAATAATCTGACCCGTGATATAGTCGCTTTCGAGAAGAAATATAATGGTTCTGATGATATCAAGAGGGTCGCCAAGTCGTTTGAGCGGTATTTTTTTTAGCATCTCTTGCTGAGTCTCCATATCTTTTTCAGGATTTACCGTAATCGTCCCGGGTGCGATTGAATTGACAAGAATAGTGGGAGCAAAGCTCTTCGCAAAGACTTTTGTCAAGTGCTGGATTCCGGCTTTCGCAACCGTATAGGGTGCAAAGTTTCGCCAGACAAGGTCAGCCGAAATATCGGTCATGGAAATGATTCGGGAGACAAATGGTTGTTTCACCATTATTCTGGCCGCTTCCTGCATGGTGAAGAATGTTCCCTTCAGATTGGTGTTGACCAGAGAGTCCCATCCCTGTTCGGTAACATCAGGCAGAGGAGTACTGAAAAAATTTGAAGCGCTTGTTACAAGCAGATCAAGTCGGTCAAACTGTTTCTGAAATACCGAAAATGCATTGATGATATCGCTGCATTTTGAGACGTCACACTGGATCATCTGCGATTCAGGACTAATCCAGCGGATTTTTTCAAGGGTTTGCTCTGCTTTTTCTGCGGACGAGTGCCAGGTAAAAAAAATGGTGTACCCCTGTCCCGCTATCGAGAGTGCGATTTCACTGCCTACAGCACCACAAGCGCCGGTTATAAAGCATACTTTTCTACCTGAAAAGCTCATATCCGCCATAATTTATGTTCTTTTAATGTTCTTTGAACACCATTGCTTTGTAAAAAGTTGACTGACGGGAGATTATGCGAGTTTTCTGAATGATGAGGCCTTTATTGCGGCAAAAAGGGAGGAACCAATCGTGATATCCAGCTCATCTGCTGCCTGGCGGACAATTTCAGCGACAAGTTTTTCGCCGTTGGCCGAAAGCACAACGCCGACTCTTCCGTCGGAGTCAAACATCTCTGCAACTCTGCAGTCCAGAAGATTTCTTGCACTGATCGCTTCAGGATGCTTTTTGAAAAGGATGATTTCGCGTGAAGAAAGCTCAAACAGCGATTGTTCCGCTTGCTCTCCGGCTGAAACAAATAAAATATTGTTGCCCCACTTATAACTATAGAGACCACGTTGTTGATTTGGGCAGGAAAGATGCAGAAGATTAATATAACCGTTCGGACTTTGGGCCATCCGGTTTCTTGCCAGTTGTTCGGCTGTTGTTTCATCAATGCAGCGACCGTTTTTAATTTCAAGGATATGATCGGTCATCAGTTGCATCTCTGTCAGTGAATGTGATATGAAAAGGTAGGGAATCCTGAATTCTTCGCTGACACTTCTCAGATAAGGGATGATCTGGAACCGGAGCGTATCATCAAGAGCCGACAGAGGTTCATCCATCAGCAGCAGACGCGGGTTTGCAAGAACTGCCCTGCCAAGCGCCACCCGCTGTTTTTCACCTCCGGAAAGATATTCAACGCC
This sequence comes from uncultured Chlorobiaceae bacterium, assembly GCA_903836465.1. Taxonomy (GTDB): domain Bacteria; phylum Bacteroidota; class Chlorobiia; order Chlorobiales; family Chlorobiaceae; genus Chlorobium. Next base: position 39,374 of record CAILRB010000014.1, on the reverse strand, counting down.
TCGCTGCAGCAGTGGCTGCAATTTGAGCAGATCAATCAGTGTTTCCGGTTTGATAAGCCTGTTTTCCGTACGGCACCGTTTAAAACCATAGAGCAGGTTTGCCTTGACGCTCAGGTGAGGGAAAAGCATCGCCTGCTGAAACACAATGGCAATGCGTCGTTGTTCCGCTGAAATATTGGTTTTTTTAAAGCTGCTGAACAGGCACTGATCATCAAGAATAATTTCACCCTTGTCTGGCTGCATAAGGCCTGAAACAAGATGCATCAGCGTTGATTTTCCGCTCCCTGACTCTCCAAAAATTCCTGTTCTTTCGCCCGAAACATCAGCTTTCACCTGAAGTGAAAATGTCCCCAGTTTTTTTTCAATATCGATATGCAGCGTCATAATGCTCTGCTCCGGTCAAGCTTGCGGGTGAGCCCTTCATGCAGAAAAAGCACGCTCACTGAAATAAGGACTGAGACCATACAGAGAGAAAGAGCCATCGTGGTGCTTGAGGGTGAGCTGGCATAATCATAGATAGCCAGAGGAATCGTTTGCGTTATTCCCGGAATATTGCCGGCAACAATGATGGTTGCTCCGAATTCTCCAAGGCTGCGGGCAAACATCAGCGATGAGCCAGCCAGAATACCCCGGAAAGAAAGAGGCAGAATGATCGTCAGAAGAGTATCATACCAGTGAGCGCCAAGAGTCCGTGAAGCATCAATAAGTTGCCGGTCGATTGATTCCATCCCAAGGCGGATGGAGCGTACAAGCAGCGGAAAGCCGACTGTTGCTGAGGCAATAACGGCGGCTTTCCAGGTGAAGATGAGGACTATTCCATACTCTGCCAGCAGTTTTCCTATCCAGCCGTGTTTGCCGAGAAGCAGCAGCAGAAAAAAACCAATGACCACCGGAGGCAGTGTCAGTGGAAGGTTAATAAAAACTTCCAGTAAAACTTTTCCTCTGAATGGTTTAAAAACGATCAGCCATGAGATGGTAAAACCGAAAGGCAATGAGATTGCTGTCGCCGTCAGCGCAACTTTTATTGACAGCCAGATTGCGGTTATATCTTCCGGTGCCAGCACCATATTATTTCAGGAGAAAGCCATATTTACGAAGAACAGATTTAGCCTCAGCCCCTTGCAGATATGCCTCGAATGTCTTTGCCTCGCTGTTCTGTGCCGCTTTTACGGTCAACGCCATTGGGTAAACAACTCTCGGGTAAAGCTTTTGCGGTACCACAAAGAGTAACTTTGCTTTTTGTGCCTGCAGTGCATCGGTGCGATAAACAAAGGCACCATCCACCTCACCGATTTCCGCATACATGAGGCACTCTCTGACGTCCTTGGCCATAACCAGCTTGCCCTCAAGCTTTGTTGCAATGTCTGCTTTTGTTATGGCAGCCATGGCATACTCACCTGCTGGCACACTTTTTGGACTTCCGATAGCAATTTTCTCCAGCACAGGCAGATCATTCATTGAAGAAACATGCTTCTTCGTCGTTCCAGCAAAAACAAGAGAGTTAAAGGCAAACGTCTTTTCGCTGCTGCCATCAACAAGATTTTTCTTTTTCAGGTATTCCATCCACTCCGTGTTTGCTGCAATAAAGAGGTCAGCCGGAGCGCCGTTTTCAATTTGACCGGCAAGTGTTCCGGAAGAGCCAAAATTTTTAACAAACACCGTTGCGGGATGTTTTGCTATGTAACTGGCAGTCAGCTCATTGATGACCTCTTTCAGGCTTGCAGCAACCGAAAGGTTCAGCTCTCCAGCCATTGCCGGAGCAGTCATGATGAGAAATATCACATAGAGGAGAGTGATTCGCTTCATTGAATTTTTCATATCCAGCATGTTTTATGATGGTAAAGGAAACATTGAAACAGCAATGTCAGAGGGTTTCCCGAAATAGACGGACGACAACACAAGGATATCAACCCCGGTTTCGGCATACGCTGAGGCATTTTGCGCCGTGATACCGCCTGCCGCCGAAACAGTGACGCCGGGAGCCTCCTGGTGAAGCCTCCTGACGAGCACTGAGAGCTCTTCAGGAGGAAGCTTGTCAATCTGAACCACATCAACGCCCGCAGCAGCTATTTTCATTGCATCCTCCGCAGTTTCAGCTTCAACAATGATTTTATGTTCTGGTGTTTTGGTTTTCAAATCGGTTACGGTTTGAAGAAAATTGTCAAGGCCACCGCAAAAAGCTGTATGTTGCCGGAAAACAAGCACAGACTCTGACAAGCCGAGCCGATGGGGGAGTGCCCCGCCAGCGATGATGGCCTTGATCGCAATTTTTTTTGTTCCGGGGAAGGACTTTCGGGTTGTGAGGACTCTCATACCAGGATCGACCTCTTTTACCCGGTTGACGATGTTCCTTGTCCGGGTAGCAATACCTGAGGCGTACTCAAGCAAATTCAGTGCCACTTTCCATCCGGCATGAAGAGCATCTGCAGATCCGTTGGCTGAAAGGATGACAACCCCAGCGTCAACGGTTGTTCCGCTTTTCATGCAGAAGGTTACCGATGCTCCGCAATGTTCCAGAACACGCGAAGCTTCCTCCGTGCAGCAGAGTGTTGTTATTTCACGGCTTGTAAAGGTGATCTTTCCCTCCAAAGCGCCGATGCCGAGCAGTAAGGTCGTCAGATCACCATAAGGCACATCCTCTTCGATAAACCGTTCTATGTCGGTGTCAGACAGTTGATAGAGCATTGTTGCTGTCCTTAATCGTTATAGCATTAACTATATATCCCTATACAAAAAAAATCATGGAAAAAAACGCGATAGAGTTTGCTCCTATTTATTTCTTGTTCTCTTTGATTATTCGAATTTCAGGGCTAAACGTAATAAAAAATTATGTTTTTTTTGCGAATTTCTTCCTCACAATGCCGGGCGAATAGCCGAATTGCTTGCCGAAAGCGGTTATAAAGTGATTGACATGTGAGTATCCCAGATTTTTGGCGATGGTTTTCATTGGGATATCTGTTTCTATCAGAACAGTATGTGATTCTTTAAGGCGTACTTCTGAGATGTAGCTGAAAAGGGACTTTCCGTATATGGCCGTAAATCCCTCTTTCAGCTTTCGACCAGGTATATCATACTTCACCGCCAGCTCGTTCAGAGACGGCACCTTCCCTGCCAGTTGAAGAAGATCATCATGCATCTGATGTATCCGCGTTTGTATTTCTGACTCCGGCGTCTGGTTTTCGGTCGCACCAACAAAATGTTGAGAGAGAGCACAAAGATAATCAAGTACTTTTGCCTGGATATGCAGTTTTCCGATATGTCCGGTCAAATGATCTGATATACAAGAATGAAGCAGCGTGTTAATGTGTTGTGGGACCTTGTTGACTGCTATAGACGATATCAATGTAACGTTCAGTCCGCTCAACAGTGATTGCGCATACTCTTTCCCGAGCAGTTGATTCAGTACCGATTCACCGACGACAAGAGTGGTCATTTCAATATCCTCGCTGCCATCCAATCGGACGAGGCTTTTCCGAACATTAATATGCTCAAACAGACAATGCTCGTGGCCGAAAATAAAGTCATTCCCGAGCCTGTTATCCAAAAGCACGACACGTCCTTTTTTTGTTGACTGCACACAGAGCACTGGTTCAAAGAAAAGCTCTTCAATCGTCGCAACAGGTAACAGTTTCCCCGATACTTCCGGTTTGAAGTGAGTAATGCCACGACGAATGACCATATTCAACGGCAAGTGAATTGACTGAAACCACCCTTGCCCTATCTCTTCAGGCATTTTATGCTGTGTTTGTGGCATATCCTGCTCTGAATATTCGAAGGCCATACCGCTATTTTCAGGAGAACTGCTCCAGGTGAATCTGCTGCTGGCTATTGTCATACCTTATATTTGTCTGACTTGAACCATTACAATCAACACTTACTACAAGTATAAACGGAAATCCACAATTCCATAATTTGTAGACGTTTTTTGATGGGTATATCGTATATTTGCGATGAACTAAATGGAACGTTTATTATGCAGAGAACATTGTCAACTGTTGAGTATAGCGGAGAAGAAGAGAAGATGGCAGTGTTTGCCAAGGCTCTAAGCCATCCTGTGAGAATAAAGATATTGAAATTGCTTGACAGTCAAGCCTGCTGTTTTACCGGTGAGCTGACAGAAATAATTCCAATGGCACAATCAACGATTTCACAACACCTGAAAGCGTTGCTCGAAGCCGGGCTTATACAGGGTGAAATCAATCCGCCTAAAGTTCGTTACTGTATTAATCGCGAAAACTGGTTGAAGGCCCATGCATTTTTTACTGGATTTTTTATGCGCGATCGGGAAGTCAAATGTTCTTAATAATCGTTTATTTGCTATAACTACATAAATAATAAAATAATGAAAAAAGTAAAAATACTTGGTAGCGGCTGTGCAAAGTGCAATCAGCTTGCAGATGTGGTCAAAGATGTTATTTCTAAAGAGGGCATTAATGCCGTGGTTGAAAAGGTGGAGGATATCCAGCAGATCATGGCATACAACATTATGTTGACCCCTGCCCTTGTTGTCGATGAGAAGGTGCTCTGCAAAGGGCGTATTCCCTCTTATGATGAGATCAGAGACTTGTTGATGGCAAAACCACAAGGCTGCTGTTGTGGCACCCATGGCAGCAAGGAGAAAAGCAGCGGAGGCTGTTGTTCGTGAAAAATTTGAAATGGCTGACAGGCATTCTTGTTGCAGCCCTGCTGTGGCTCCTGCTCTACCATAATCTTGAACTGTTTGCCGATCTGCTGCTTCGGGCCTTGGGGATCAGCAGGGCAAACCGTTTCGGCGAGACGTTTTACTTTTTTGTTTATGAAGTGCCGAAAGTACTGCTGCTGCTGACGGTTGTGGTTTTTCTGATGGGAGTGGTGCATACCTTTATTTCTGCTGAGCGTACCCGTGCATTGCTGTCAGGGAATCGTACCGGGATCGGAAACATTATGGCGGCGACTCTCGGCATTGTGACGCCATTCTGTTCATGCTCCGCAGTACCGCTCTTCATCGGTTTTTTGCAGGCAGGAGTGCCGCTTGGCGTTACCTTTTCGTTTCTCATTGCAGCGCCGATGATTAATGAAGTTGCTTTGGCGCTGCTTTTCGGCATGTTCGGCTGGAAGGTTGCCCTGCTCTACTCGAGTATGGGGCTCACTGTGGCGATAATGGCGGGCATGGTCATCGGCAAGCTCAATATGGAGCGCTATCTGGAAGAGTGGGTTCAGAACCTGCAGGAGAGCCCTGTTTCCGCTGAACTGGAAGACTCGGCTATGAGCATACCCTTGCGGATACAGGAAGGTATCGGGCACGTTCGCGATATCGTTGGCAAGGTGTGGCTCTACATTGTTCTTGGTGTTGGGCTTGGCGCGGGTATTCACGGCTACGTGCCTGAAAATTTTATGGCATCACTCATGGGCAAAAGCGTCTGGTGGTCGGTTCCCGCAGCCGTGCTGATCGGCGTTCCCATGTACTCCAATGCTGCGGGTATACTTCCCGTTGTGCAGGCGCTGCTCGGCAAGGGTGCGGCACTTGGCACGGTGATGGCCTTCATGATGAGCGTCATTGCCCTCTCTGCTCCGGAAATGATTATTCTTCGTAAGGTGCTTAAACCTCAGCTTATTGCGGTGTTTGCCGGTATTGTGGCGTTGGGGATTATGCTGGTGGGGTTTGTCTTTAATCTTGTTTTGTGAATAATTGCTTGCCAATCATTGCGCAACAGTCAATAAAAAATCACTACTTTTTCTTTCTACCGGAAACACTTGTGGCTGACATAAGGCTAAAAATTTATATAGTATATGACTGGAGAAATAAAACGTGCGGCATCGGGATCTGATGCGTTTATGGAACAACAGCTCTCTCTTGGCAGCCACTTCCTTGACGTTAACGGGTTCAAGGTGCATTACCGGCTGGCTGGTAACGGAAAGCCGCTCGTTGTGCTGCTGCACGGCAGTTTTTTAAGTATCAGGTCATGGCGCAGTGTCTTTGACAGGCTGGCGGAGAGCGTATCAATAATGGCATTTGACCGTCCAGGTTTTGGCCTTACCTCACGCCCGTTACCCTCAAAGGCCACCGGTGTCAGTTACACCCCTGAAGCTCAGAGTGATCTGGTTATTGCGTTGATGAAAAAACTCGGCTTCAACAAAGCGGTACTGGTTGGCAATTCAACAGGGGGCACGATGGCGCTTTTGACGGCGTTGCGCTATCCACAGCATGTTGACGGGCTGGTGCTTGCTGGCGCAATGATATACAGCGGTTATGCTACCAGCGAAGTACCAGCATTCATGAAGCCTGTCATGAAAGCCATGACTCCAATTTTTTCCCGTTTGATGAAGTTCCTTATCACCAGACTTTATGACCGTAATATTCGCGGATTCTGGTACAACAAGGAACGGCTTGGCAGCGATGTACTGAGTGCGTTTCGCAGTGACCTGATGATTGGTGACTGGTCAAGAGCGTTCTGGGAGCTTTTTATTGAGACACATCACCTCAGACTTGATGAACGACTGAAAACCATGTCGAAGCCATCTCTCGTTATTACAGGTGAACACGATCTAACGGTTAAAACAGAGGAAAGTATCCGGCTTGCCCGTGAGCTTCCAGACGCCGAACTGGTCGTTATTCCCGATTGCGGACATCTTCCGCAGGAAGAGCAGCCAGAAGCTTTTGTCCTCGAAGTCAGGAAGTTTCTGCAAACCATGCCTTCCTGAGCAGAATCATTTCAACCTGTTTTGTCGCTGGGATACGGCAAATTCCGGCTGGCAGCGATCGACTGTTTCCAGGACAGGCACAAAATCTTTGTTTAATGTTCTTGCCTCGCAGCAAATACCCCACACTCTTTCCAGCCTTTTTTTGTTATAATATAATTCTTTTTCCTGTTGCTTCTCTTTTCATTACTGGTAACGGTACTCCTGGCAATCCTGAACAACGAATGCGGTAACTGATGGCTGAAACTATTCTCCGGCTCGAAAATATCCGTAAGGAGCTTGGACTCTCCAAGGCTATCCGCCAGACCATTATTCCAAATCTTTCACTGGAAGTTAATGCAGGGGAGTTTCTTGCCATTACAGGGCCTTCAGGTTCCGGTAAATCGACACTGCTTTACCTTATGGGCGGTCTCGACAAGCCGACCGCTGGTAAAGTGTGGCTTGATGGAGATGAAATCACTGAAAAAAATGAGACGGAGATGAACCGTATCAGGAATGAAAAAATAGGGTTTATCTATCAGTTTCACTTTTTGCTGCCTGAGTTTAACGCTGTTGAGAATGTCAGTATGCCGATGATGATTAACGGCAGGCGCACCCGTAAAGAGATCAGGGAACGGGCAATGAAACTGCTCGACATGGTTGACATGCAGAACAAGTATACCAACAAACCAAGCCAGTTGTCCGGCGGGCAGCAGCAGCGGGTTGCCATTGCGCGTGCTCTTGCCAACGAACCGAAAGTTCTGCTTGGTGATGAACCAACCGGCAATCTTGATTCGCGTTCTGCAAAAAATGTCTATCAGCTTTTTGACCGGCTCAACAGGGAGCAGGGGCAGACGGTTATTGTCGTTACCCACGATGAAGAGTTTGCCAACCATGCCAAACGCCGGATTCATCTTGTTGATGGAAAGATAGAAACTGACAGGCCTTTACGGGCAAGGATCGAGCAGCCGGTCTGATGTAAAATACAATAGTACCATTATTACTTCTATGTCGTTGTTACTCGAGAACATCAAGCAATCAAAACCTTATCTTTACAAGGCATTTTCATCGATTGAGAATGGTGAGCAGCATCTTCATAATATCATTGAACTTGACCGTTACTGGGAGCGGGTAAAACAACCTGTTCAAAAGGTGATCCTGTCATCCAGTGATCTTCCAAAAGATGCGGTGATCAGTGGTGAGTATGACTTGATCTACGCTGGCGGAACGCTCAGCCTTCTTCATGCCGGAGTTATGGCGGGAAAGTATGGCCGGAAGGTGATGATTTTTGATCGCCAGACTCCGGCAAAATCTACCAGAGACTGGAATATTTCCCGAAAAGAGCTTCTCAATCTCTCGGCTATCGGCCTTTTTACTGAAAGTGAGATTGATTCGGTTATTGTTCGCCAGTACAAAAACGGCTGGGTTGAATTTTACCAGCCCGACGGCAGCCAGAAAAGGCTTGTCATGGACAGTGTGCTTGATTGTGCTGTTGATGCAGACAAGCTTCTTAATCTGGCAAAAAAGAAGGTTCAGGCCGCTTCAGGAAGCACGATCATTGCCGGAAGTAACTTTCTCTGCTGTTACCAGTTTGACGACCATATTGTTGTAAAGGTTGAAGATCGTCAGGGGAAAGCCTTCTACTACAAGGCAAAAGTGCTGGTCGATGTCATGGGAATACTCTCTCCTGTCGCTATGCAGCTCAACGAAGGCTTTCCCCAGACCCATGTTTGTCCTACGGTTGGCACCATAGCGAGCGGTTTTGATGATATTGATTTCGACACCGGAGAAATTCTTGCCACGACAAGGCCTGCCGAAACCACACCCGGAAAAGGTCGTCAGCTTATCTGGGAAGGGTTTCCTGCTGAAGGGGAGAAGTATATCACCTATCTCTTCTTTTATGACGAAGCTGATTCCCCGAACGACAAGTCGTTGCTCGCTCTTTTTGAGACGTACTTCAAAATACTTCCTGAGTACAAAAAAGCCGGAAAGGATTTTGTGATTCACCGCCCTGTCTATGGCATTATTCCAGCCTATTGTCATGACGGCTTCGATCGCACCAGGGAAATTGCCGATGACAATATCATTCTCTTCGGTGATGCGGCGTCACTGGGCTCTCCGCTCACCTTCTGCGGTTTTGGATCAATGGTTCGCAACCTTCACCATCTTACCGGCGATCTTGACCGTGCGCTCAGCGACAATAACCTCTCGAAAAAGCATCTCGAAAAAATCAACGCTTATGAGCCAAATGTTGCCTCAATGGCAAATCTCATGAAGTACATGTGTTTTAATGCTGCAACCGATGAACCGAATTTTGTCAACGACTTGATGAATGAGGTGATGATTGTGCTTGATGAGCTTCCACTGCATTACCGCCAGGCCATGTTTCGTGATGAGATGAAGATTGAGGAGCTTGCAATAGTCATGCTGCGGCTTGGATGGCGCTATCCCAAAGTGCTTTTGGCAACATGGGAAAAACTTGGACTGCAGGGCTCGTTTGGTTTTTTCAAAAATATTGTCGGATGGGCATTTTCACCAGTCAGATAACTTTTTCAAGAGATGACCGACAGTATTCATGCCGCCGAGAGGATAGCTAAGCTTCGCCAGGAGATTGAGCGTCATAATCATCTCTACTATATCGAAGCAAAACCGGAACTATCTGACTACGAGTTCGACAAGCTTCTCGAACAACTGATTGCGCTTGAACGGCAGTTTCCCGATCTTGTCACGCCCGACAGCCCCTCGCAGCGAGTCGGGGGTGCGATTACGAAGGAGTTTGTGTCGGTCACTCACCGTGAACCGATGCTGAGCCTTTCCAACACCTACTCTCCTGGTGACGTTGAGGAGTTCTACAACCGTGTAAAAAAGCTTCTTGCCCTTGAAGGGGTGGATGAGCATGAGATGGTCGCCGAGCTGAAGTTTGACGGTGTGGCCATAAGCCTTCTCTACCGGGATGGGCTGCTTGTTCGTGGCGCCACAAGGGGCGATGGCGTTCAGGGAGACGATATTACGGTCAACATCAGAACTATTCCGACGGTGCCTCTCAAAATAGAAGATGTCGGGGAGATTGAGGTACGGGGCGAAGTCTTTATGCGCAAGGAGGATTTTGAGCAACTCAACGAAAGCCGTCCCGAGGAGGAGCGTTTTGCCAATCCCCGCAATGCCACGGCGGGAACACTCAAGTTGCAGGACTCTGCCGAGGTTGCCTGTCGCCGGATGAGCTTTGTTGCCTACTATCTGAAAGGCATCAGAGATGAATCCACTGCGCATTTCAGCAGGCTTAAGCTCCTTGAAGAACTTGGCTTTTCTACTGGCAATCATTATCAGTTATGCCGTGAACTCCATGATATCAATGAGTTTATAGCCGAGTGGTCAGAAAAGCGGTGGAAACTTCCTTACGAGACCGATGGAGTGGTGCTGAAACTGAATGCAGTGACGCTCTGGGATAAACTTGGCGCTACGGCAAAAAGTCCGCGCTGGGCAATTGCCTGGAAGTACCCGGCGCAGCAGGCAAGAACGGTGCTCAATGCTGTTGTGTTTCAGGTAGGACGGCTTGGCACCATTACCCCGGTGGCTGAGCTTGAGCCGGTGCTCCTTGCCGGTTCAACCGTTTCCCGCTCGACGCTGCATAATTTCGATGAGATCGGGCGTCTTGGCGTCATGATTCACGATCGGGTCATCATTGAAAAATCAGGCGAGGTGATTCCCAAGGTGATCAGCGTTGTGCTTGAGGAGAGGCCGTCGGATACGCAGCCGATTGTTATTCCGTCGAATTGTCCCGAGTGCGGTACGCCGCTTGCCAGGACGGAGGGTGAGGTGAGTTACTACTGTGCCAATGAGGAGGAGTGCCCGGCGCAGATCAGGGGCAGGCTGCTGCACTTTGCCTCGCGTAATGCCATGGATATCAAAAGTCTTGGCAAGGCGCTGGTCGACCAGCTTGTTGCCATCAGGCTGGTGAAAGATGTCGGAGACCTCTATTTTTTACAGGAGCCGCAGCTTGAAAAGCTTGAGCGAATGGGGCGCAAGTCGGCACAGAATCTGGTGCGGGCTCTTGACGAGAGTCGTGCAAAAAGTTACGAACGCTTGCTCTATGCCCTTGGTATCCGTCACGTCGGGCGCGCGACCGCCCGTGAGCTGTCGCAGGCCTATCCTTCGCTTGAAGCGCTGATGCAGGCAAGCGAAGAGCAGCTTGCAACTGTTCCCGACATTGGGCCGGTCGTTGCCCACAGTATTTGCGACTATTTTGCCAAACCATCAGTGCCTCATTTCCTTGAAAAGCTCAATGCCGCAGGATTGCCATTGAGTGCTTCAGAGTCAACAGAGCAGATCAACCGAAATTTTGAGGGGCTTACAGTGCTCTTTACGGGAGGCCTTGATCGCTATGACCGTCTGACAGCCTCTGAACTGGTGATGGAGCGGGGCGGCAGGGTGGTGAACTCGGTCAGCAAAAAAACCGGCCTTGTTGTGGCCGGTCATGATCCCGGCAGCAAGCTCGACAAAGCGCTGAAGCTTGGAGTGCGTGTGGTTTCAGAGGATGAGTTTGAGGCAATGCTGTAGCAGCACCCTATTTTTTTGCGATATAGAGAATTGAAGTCTCAAAGGTCATCGGCAAATACTCGGCGCTCTTGAATCCACTGTTTCTCAGAATAGCAGTGAACGCCTCGGCTTGCGGAAACTGTTCGACGGAGTTTGGCAGATAATCGTAGGCAAATGAGGATTTGCTGAACAGCCCGGCAATTTTTGGCAGAACTTTTTTAAAGTAGATCAGATAGAGCTTTTTCATGATACCATTGCGCGGAATCATCGGCTCGATAATAAGCGCATGGCCGCCTGGTTTCAGAACCCGGTGAAATTCTCGCATTCCTTCACCAAGATTCTCAAAATTTCTTACACCAAACCCTGCGCTGACAATATCAAAACTGCTATTGCCGAATGGCAGCTTCTCCGCATATCCCTCATGAAAGGTGATGTGCGGATATTTCTTTTTTGCAATGACAAGCATCTCAGGAGAGAGGTCAAGCGCGGTCACTTTTGCTCCGGCGATTTTTGACATGGAGGCGGCCAGATCACCCGTGCCGGTGGCGACATCAAGAATTTTTGGAGCGCTGTTTTTGCCCAGCAGTTGTTTCGCCTTGCCGGCAGCTTTTGCCCGCCAGTAATTGTCAATACCGAAACTGAGCAGATGGTTCAGAAAATCGTAAGTAGGGGCTACCTCGTCAAACATGGATCGTATCGATCCTCTCGACTTTGTCCGCAGAAGGGACTTTGTTTCAGCTTTTTTTGCCATAAACCTCTTCCGGATTAAACATGAGTGTATCACATATTTCCATTGAGAGATCATTCTTGGCCTTGCGATAAAAGCAGGAGTGGTAGCCCGCGTGGCACGCGCCGCCAGTCTGGGAAACTTTCAGCAGGAGCGTGTCGCCATCACAATCGATCAGAATATCATGAACGTCCTGCATGTTTCCGGAAGATTCACCTTTCAGCCAGAGCTCCTTGCGGCTGCGGCTCCAGTAACAGGCTTTCTTTTTTTCAAACGTCATTTGAAGGCTTTCCCGATTCATCCATGCCATCATGAGAACCTTGCCTGTTTCATGGTCTTGCACGATTGCCGGCACAAGTCCTTTTTCATCGAACTTTACTGTTTCAAGAAAGCTTTTCCGGATATCTTGATTATCGGTCATTGATGGTGTAGATTAGGTGTTTCCCGTGCAAGGGTCTCTGAAAAGGCGCAGGAAAAGAAAAATGTACATAAAGATTGATAAAATTATGAAAAAACCAAGGTCGGAATGGATAAAAATTTTAAAACTTGTAACTTCCTGAACTTGAATATCTAACGAAAGTACCCAATGAAGTCTCTGCAAAAATTTCTTCCAAAATATTCCATCGCTCTTGCTGTCCTTTTTATTGCTACGGTGTTTTTTCTGATTACAAGAGGTAATACGGTTGACATAGAGGCCGGTGAAGTGACCAATGCTGAGCTTGTTCAGGCCATCTACGCGACAGGTTTTGTTGAGGCCGATGCTGTTGCCAATCTGAGCGCTGAATGTTCAGGAACGGTGAGTTATGTCGGCGTACTTGAGGGCCAGCATGTCTCTGCCGGTCAGAAAATTCTTCAGTTCGACAGTCCCCAGCCCCAGCTTGCTGTCCGTGAAGCAAGGGCGGCCTTTGCTGAACAGCAGGCTCTTGCGAGAGACAACAGGCTTCGAGCTGCCAGGAAGAAAAATCTTTTCATAGAAGGGGCGATATCGCGTCAGGAACTGGAAGATGCAGAGAAAAACAGCATCCAGTCCCGGGAGCTGCTGCAGCAGAGAGCGTTTCAGGTGAAGATGCGGGAGGAAGATCTTAAAAAATTGACCGTCACCGCCCCTTTTTCAGGTATCATGACCATGCAGAACATCAAGGAGGGCGATTATGTAACGACCAATACGCTTGTTGCCCGGGTGGTTGATCCTTCGCGCTACATGGTCAGTGTCGAGGTGGACGAGCTTGATATTCCCCGTATCCGCAACGGTCAGTCGGCTACCGTTGCTTTTGATGCCTACCCGGCAAAGCGCTTTTCTGCTCTTGTCTCCCGTATCGTGCCCCAGACCGATCGGGTAACGAAAACTTCCAGAATTTATCTGACCCTTGGCAATCCACCGGCTAATATCCAGGCAGGCATGACGGCGACTGCAAATATTATCTACAATATCAGGCCCAATGCGTTGCTTGTACGAAAAAGCTCTGTCTTTGAGGAAAACCGTAAAAGCTATGTCTGGACAATTAAACAAGGACGGCTGAAAAAACAGCTCATTGTGCAGGGTGACAGCGATATGACCTTTGTTGAAGTGCTGCAGGGACTGAAAAAAGGCGACAAAATTGCTCTTACCCCCGAAAAAAGTTTACACGAGGGGATGGACGTAAAAATAATATCGGCAAGGAAATCCTGATATTTCGGTGACGAAAGGAAATGTGGAGGAACTGAAAGTATGGGTCGCGCGGCAGTATATATTGATGGTGCAAACCTGTTTTTTACCCAGCGCCATCTTGGTTGGCAGATAGATTTTTCTCGTCTGATGGCATTTTTCCTTTCAGGGTATGCTTCAGTTGAAGCTAATTATTACGTTCCTGCATCCGAACCGGTATCTGCGGAAAATGCTGCTTTTTCCAGAGTACTGACGGCGCACGGTTATCGGATTATCTCAAAACCGGTCAAAAAAATTGTCAACAAGGCGACCGGGGTGGTGATCATGAAAGGCAATCTTGATGTTGAACTTGTCGTTGATGCCTTGAGCGGCGCGGATCAATACGATACCTTCATCCTGTTCAGTGGTGACAGTGATTTTCTTCCTCTGCTCAGAGCTTTACAAAAGCAAGGAAAAGAGGTTATGGTTTATTCTACCCAGGGGCTGAGCGCAAGGGAGCTCCTGGCTGAGCCGGGTATTATTTATTGTGATCTTTCCATGCTGAAAGATCGTATCGAACAGCTCAGAGCGGGAGATCATCTTCGCGTCGAAGGGGCGGCAGGCAACGATCAGGCGTTTGCGCTTCCTCTTCCTGAAATTGGCGAGATCTTTACTGGTTCCGTGTTAAAGGTACAGCCTTACGGAATTTTTCTGAGCAATCCCTTTCACGTCAAATGTCTTCTTCCTCTGAGTTTTCTTGGTATCAGTAAATATATCAGTGACCTGACGGCGATTGTGCGCATGACAGATACCTTTGACGTGGTGGTTTTCCACGTCAATGCCGCCCGCGATATTGCGGAGATTACCGTTAAACTTTCCGATAAAAAGATGGTTGAGGAATTGACGTCGAGGATAGGTGGGTAGTCGATTTTGTCCCTGAAGGGAGAGTGGACTTTCAAGGCTGCAAGCGTACCGCGCTTGCAGCCTTGAATACTTTTCTGCTCACCTGTCGTGATCAGAGCCCATCAGCTTTTCATTAATGGCAGCCGCAGCAGTACGTCCTGCGCCCATGGCAAGAATAACCGTTGCACCACCGGTGACAATATCACCGCCTGCATAGACATTATCTTTTGAAGTGGCCATGGTGTTGATGTCAACAACAATCGTATCGCGCTTGCTGACCTCAATGTCTGGCGTTGTCTGCTTGATCAGCGGATTGGAGCCGTTGCCTATCGAAATAATCGCCATATCGATTGGCAAAATAAATTCCGAGTCTGGTATCGGTACCGGCCTGCGTCGCCCGGAGTCGTCAGGTTCCCCCAGTTCCATTCTGATACACCTGACGCCGGTAAGCCACTGCTCGTCATTACCGATAAATTCAACAGGATTCATCAGCAGCATAAATTCAATTCCCTCTTTCTGCGCATGGTGAAGCTCCTCCAGGCGGGCAGGCATTTCAGCTTCAGAGCGGCGGTAAACAATATAGGCATGTTCCGCACCAAGTCTTTTTGCGGTTCGAACGGCGTCCAAAGCGGTATTGCCGCCGCCGAAGACGGCAACATTTTTTCCCTTGCAATTAAAGACCGGAGTGTCATTATCAGGGAATTGATATGATTTCATCAGGTTGACCCTGGTCAGGAACTCATTGGCAGAATAAACGCCAAGAAGATTTTCTCCAGGAATGCCCATGAACCAGGGCAAACCTGCTCCGACACCAACAAAGACCGCATCAAAGCCCTCTTCTTTCAGAAGTTCGTCAACAGTAATTGAACGACCGGCGACGGCATTGGTGACAAACTTGACGCCGAGTTGTTTCAGTCCTTCAATTTCAGCTTTAACGATTGTTTTGGGCAGACGGAATTCTGGAATTCCATAGACAAGAACACCACCAAGTTCATGCAGCGCCTCAAAAACGGTGACGGCATGACCCAGTTGAATCAGATCGTTTGCGCAACTCAGTCCTGCCGGGCCGCTGCCGATAACCGCCACTTTTTTGCCGCTAGAGGGTTTTACTGAAGGCAGTTCCACTTTTCCTGTTTCGCGCTCATAATCGGCAGCAAACCGCTCCAGATTGCCGATAGCAACCGATTCATGTTTTTTGGTGAGAATGCACATTTTTTCGCACTGATCCTCCTGAGGACAGACTCTGCCACAGATAGCAGGCAGTACGTTGTCCTCCTTGATTTTTTTTGCTGCGCCCAGAAAGTTTCCTTCGGCAATCATCTTTATGAACTGGTCTATCTTGATATTGACCGGGCATCCTTTGATGCAGACAGGATCTTTGCACTGAATACATCGCAACGCCTCCTGAATGGCCAGTTCAGGGGTGTATCCAAGATGTACTTCATTAAAATTATAGATACGAACCTCAGGCGGCTGTGCAGGCATTACCTGGCGTGGAATGGCAAGACGTTCTTTTGTGGTGATATGTTGTGCGTCCATTGTAATTCTTCTTTAACAACGAAAGTTGGGTTATCAGAAAAAAAGCCATACCCTGCATAAGAAAAAAGGTATGACGGTCACTCTTTGACAAAGTCATAGCGTCGGGAACGGCTTATACTGTTTTAAACAGTTTACACTCGTGAACCCAGGCTTCAGAAGATTGCTTTTCTTCAGTCTGATAGATCTTGTTCCGGTCAGAGAGATTTTTAAAGTCGACCAGATGAGCATCGAATTCAGGGCCGTCAACACAGGCAAATTTAATCTGGTTGTCCACACTAACCCTGCAGCCGCCGCACATGCCGGTACCATCCACCATAATCGGATTAAGGCTGACCACCGTTTTTATCTTGTAGGGACGGGTGACCTCAGCTACGGCTCTCATCATCGGGATAGGGCCGATAGCAAGCACATAATCAATGGTTTTTCCGGAATCAATCAGTTCCTGCAGTTTCTGGGTGACGAAACCGTGAAAACCGTAAGAGCCATCATCGGTTGTAATGTACGCCTCATCACTGACGGCCTTCATCTCTTGTTCAAGGATCACCAGATCTTTAGACCGAGCCCCGTTAATCGTAATGACATAATTGCCCCCTTCTTTCAGGGCAACAGCCGTGGGATAGGCTATTGCCGTCCCGACACCGCCGCCGATGCTCACCGCAGTTCCAAACTTCTCAATATGAGACGCTGCTCCAAGCGGTCCAACCACATCACTGACAGTGTCGCCCGCTTCTTTGCTGTTCAGCTCCTTCGTGGATTTACCCATACCCTGAACGATGATGGTAATGGTGCCTTTTTCTGGATCCGAGCCAGCAATAGTCAGCGGTATCCTTTCACCACTCTCTCCCACCCTGATCATGACAAACTGGCCAGCTTTTCTTTTTTTAGCAATACGAGGAGCCTCAATTTCAATTTTTTTGATATTTTCAGCTAAAAATAGTGCCGAAACAATTTTATACATTGGTTCTTCGATTTTCGTATTTATAGAGGTGGAGACCCGCTGTGTGTTACGGTAAGGGAAAAGAATCTTTATTATAAAAAATAAATATTCAATATAAAAATTGAGCAGGAGAGGAGACTGGGGGCGCAGCGTTTGTTTGTTCTCTTGATTTCTTGTGCTTATAAATGTTTTTTTATGGTTTTTATTGCCGATTACGGTGCAGGAAATCTTCGTTCTGTTCTCAAGGCATTTGAATATCTCGGCATCAAGGCTATCGTCAGCAGTGATCCGGGCAAGCTTGCCGGCCACAGAAAAGTTATTCTTCCCGGAGTTGGAGCTTTCGGGCAGGCGATAGAGTCACTCAATGGCTCTGGTTTTACCGAGGCTTTGCTTGAGCATGTCGATAAGGGAGGACAGCTCCTTGGAATATGCCTCGGCATGCAGTTGCTGTTGACAGACAGTGAGGAGATGGGTGCCTACAAGGGAATGAACCTTGTTCCAGGCAAAGTGCTTCATTTCAGGAGCGAAACTGACAAGATTCCGCAGATAGGGTGGAACTCGGTAGACCAGCAGAAAGAGAGTATTCTTTTTCAGGGAATTCCTGATCATTCGTTTTTCTATTTTGTACACTCCTATTACTGTGAAGTCAATGCTCTTGATGCCGTTGCGGCAACAACTTTTTTTGCCGGAAAAAATTTTTGCTCCGCCATTGAAAAAAATGGTATTTTTGCAGTCCAGTTTCATCCGGAAAAAAGTTCTGATGCAGGGTTGCAGGTGCTTAAAAACTTTGCAGGGTGTTAAAATCGTGTTTTGATATGTTGATTATTCCAGCGATAGATATTAAGGACGGGAAGTGTGTAAGGTTGACCCGTGGCGATTTCAGCCAGAAGAAGATATACCTCGATAATCCCCTTGATATGGCCGTTATATGGCGCAAGCAGAACGCAAAGATGCTCCATATTGTTGACCTTGATGCCGCACTTACCGGCGAGATGGTCAATTTCGAGAAAATCAGGGAAATTGTGAATAATATTGATATCCCTGTTCAGGTTGGTGGCGGCATCCGCTCCATCGATGCGGTAAAGAGCTATCTTGATATCGGCGTTGGTCGTGTGGTTATTGGTTCTGCTGCGGTTACCAATCCGTCGCTGGTCGCAGAACTTCTGAAAATATACAGCCCGTCACAGATTGTTGTCGGGATTGATGCCGAAAACGGTGTACCCAGGATTAAAGGGTGGCTTGAAAGTACTCACCTGAAAGATTTTGAACTGGCCCTGCAGATGAAAGAGATGGGGATCGAACGGGTGATTTATACCGATATAAGCCGTGATGGCATGATGCAGGGTTTTGGCTATGAAACCACCAAAAATTTTGCCGAAAAAGCTGGCATGAAAATTACTGCTTCCGGTGGTGTCACTAACTCTGACGACATGAAAAAGCTTAATAAGCTCACACCTTACGGAGTGGATTCTGTTATTATTGGCAAAGCCCTCTATGAATGCAATTTTCCCTGTCAGGAGCTGTGGTATAATTTTGAAGAAAGCATGAGCCTGGATCATAATTTCTCAACGGCTCGAAAAAAGTAGCCGGCGGTTCAGGGTTCTGGCAACGATCCTCTTCTCTAACAGATAACAGGCAGAACGTGCAGAAGCAGGACATTCCATTGCAACAACAAATCGAGGCCGTCATTTTTGCTTCTGAAGAGGCTGTTACTCTCCACACCATCCGGAATATTACCGGCAAAAATCTTGATTCAGGAGAATTTCACTCTATTGTTGAGCGGCTTAACGCCGAGTATGCTGAAACGGGAAGGACTTTTCAGATTCACCGTATAGCCGGGGGCTACCGTTTTCTGACCAGACCGGAGTTTAGTGAGCTCCTCAAACAACTCCTTGCTCCCAGGGTTCGCAGGAGGCTTTCCCGCTCAATCATTGAAGTTCTTGCCGTTATTGCCTATAATCAGCCTGTTACTCGTGGTGAAATTCAGCAAATTCGCGGCGTAAGTCCTGATTATGCCATTGACAGGCTTCTGCTTCGAGGGTTTATAGAGGTTCGCGGAAGAGCAGACTCGCCGGGGAAACCCCTTCAATATGGAACTACCACAGATTTTCTTGATCTTTTTCATCTGTCATCATTAAAAGATCTGCCGAAACTTCGTGAAATAAAGGAAATTCTTCAGGAGCAGGAAGAGCAGGATTACCTTACCCGGCCGGACGGGATCGAAACAGCTTTATCCGCCAACAATCAAGAGGAGACGATACACGAGCATGAAAAAGAGCAATAAAGAAGATGAGGTCAGGATTAATCGATTTCTGGCATCATGTGGTATAGCGTCACGAAGGGCTGCCGATCAGCTTGTTATGGATGGCAGAGTTATGGTCAACGGCACGGTTGTTACGACACCGGGAATAAAAGTGAGTCCTTCCCGAGATGAGGTCATTGTCGATGGCGAGCGATTTGCCCAGCCTGAGAACAGAAAGGTCTACATTTTGTTCAACAAACCCAGAAATGTTATCACAACCAACAGTGATGAAAAAAATCGGGAGATGGTACTCGATTTTATAGATGTCAAGGAGCGGGTTTTTCCCGTTGGAAGACTTGACAGAAAAACAACAGGAGTTATTCTGTTGACCAATGACGGGACTCTTGCACATAAACTTATGCATCCTTCGTCAAATGTAAAAAAAGAGTATATTGCTGAGCTTTCTGAAAAATTTACGCCAAATCTTCTGGGTCAATTGACAGGAGGGATGCGTTTGAAAGACACCGGGGAAAAGGTCAGTCCCTGCAGGGCAAAAATACTTGAAGAAGGTCTGCAGGTGCTGGTGAGCATTCATGAAGGGAAGAATCACCAGGTCAGAAGAATGTTCGAGACCCTCGGTTTTGAAGTGAAACGGCTTGAAAGGGTTGCTTATGCAGGTCTTCAGGCAGGAGAACTCCGGCGGGGCGAATGGCGATATCTGAGTCGAAATGAGGTTCAGGAACTCTATAAGTTGACGGAAAGCCCATAAGCTATCAGCCGGTTTTGTTAACGCACAAAACCATTCATTGCTTATGTCAGTGCATTCCTTTGTTATTAAACGTCGTGCCTTCCGGATGGTCATGACGTTTTTTCTTTTCATACTGGTTCCTTTTTTTTCCTCTTCAGCACTCTGCAGCGAAAACGATGACCTTCAGAAACTGCTCAACCAGGTGGAATCTGAAGCAAATATAGAACGGCTGCTCGAACTGATTGAAGAGTTGAAAAAAAATAAAATCGCACTCAATGAAGCTGACCCCGACGAACTTCGTCAGCTTCCCTGGCTTAAGAGCAGCGATGTGCAGGCTATTCTCGTTTGGCGCAGAGAGAAAGGCCCAATCCATTCCTTTCATGAACTCGAGTCTGTGCTTGGAAAAGAGAAAACGGCAACAATTGCACCCTATGTTCGTTTTCAACCAGAGAGTGCTTTCCGCAGAACATTAACACCAAAGGCGGTTGAGGTTGATGGTTCACTCTACAGTCGCCTTTTCTGGGAAACAACACCCCGAAAAGGGATTCTGAATGGCAAATATGCTGGTGCAAACTATAAACTGTATCACCGTGCGGAGTTTTCGGTTCCCCATATCAAGGCAAGTCTGGTTCAGGAAAAAGATATCGGAGAGCCTGATATAGCCGATTTTACTTCATTCAGCATCAATGCTTCTGATCTTGGTCTTCTGAAAAGTGCAGTTCTCGGCAGCTATAAACTGAATTTAGCTCAAGGGCTGCTCATCGGGCAAGGGCGCTATGTGGCAAAAGGCACTGATCCGACTGGCAGCGTCCAGCTCTTTTCGAAGCAGGTATTGCCTTACACCTCAAGCTCTGAATCCGGTTTTTTTCAGGGTGCCGCCACGACACTGAAGCTTGATCCTCTTGACGTCACCCTTTTTTATTCAGCCAATCATCTCGATGCCATCATCAATGATGCCGGTGTCATCACAAGTATTTCGACATCGGGTTACCATCGTACAGAACTTGAAATCAGCAGAAAGGATAATATTATCGAAACACTCTCCGGCGCAAATATTCTCTATCATTATCAAACAGGGATTGTTAGTGGAAAGGTCGGGGGCAGCGTGCTTCATTACAGTTATCCCGTACCTCTTGATGAGCTTGAACCGGAGGCAACGGTCAGTACGATCTCTTCGTCAAACCTCTACGGTATCGAAACGGATCTCTCTTTCCGAAAGGTCAGTCTCTTTGCCGAGGCAGCATTTTCCCGGAAACCGGAAGATGCCTCTTGGACAGCAGGTGCTGAGTATGAGCTACTTCACGGCGTCACTACTGTTGCTGCCCTCAGGCGTTATGGAGTTGATTATTATTCTCCTTTTGCAGGAGCATTTGCCGAAAGGGGCAGCGGGGCATCAAACGAGGATGGATATTACATTGGCGTTAATGCAAAGGTAAGCGACCGGCTTGCTGTCGGGGCATATTATGATCTGTTTACGTTTCCGGTTCTTGGCAGCCACTGTCCATACCCTTCTGACGGGAATGATTCCAGACTTTTCATGACGTGGAAGAAGTCGCCATTGCTTACCTGGGGTATGCAGGTTCAGCATAAATATAAGGAAGAGCAAAAAAATCAGGGGACGTCAAAACTTGCTCTCTGGACACCTCTTCCGCAGAGAACCAATCGTTGCCAGCTCGATTGCGATATTACGGTTTCCGGGCGAGTTCATTTGAGAACCCGGGGAGAGCTGAAAAGCGTGGTTAAGGAATATCTTGCCGGAGATCAACCTTTTTATGGGCGGCTGCTCTATCAACAGGTGGGCTATACTGCCGGGAACTATGGTTTGAAAGGGCGCTTTACCGTTTTTGATACCAACGATTACGATGCGGCCATCTATGCTTACGAAGATGACCTGCCTCTGACCTCCAGTCTCGGCGTCTACGACGGGCAAGGCAAATCACTTTTTCTTGTGGCAACATGGCAAGCCATGAAACAGATGAAGCTTGGTGCGCGATATGAAACAACCTGGTATAGCGACAGGAAAGTCTGTGGCAGTGGCAACGATGAACGGGCGACCAGTGCTCCCGGATCATTTCATCTTGGGTGTTTCTTGTCGTTTTGAATCGGGAGTCTTCTCACTTTTTACCGGCAGCCCTCATCAGCCTGTCCCTGATTGCTCTGCCGAGTCCCAGGTTTGACGGCAGTTCGCAGTAAATAGTGGCAATGCCTTTGGAATCACATAACCGGAAAAAACTGAAAAGCTCACTGCCATATTCCTCAAGATTTCGACAGCGCTTGCACAGCGAAATACCTTCCGGCGGCTTTGAAAGACCAATGTATGCTGAAGAGGGGGGCACACTTCTCGTTTCATCGGTATGGCAGAGAATAATCGCTGCTTTTGGAGCATAATGGGGATACTTCAGCCCGGGGCTTTTTGGAGGCGCCTGCTTGTCCGGGTTTGTGTTGGCTGCTATTTCAGGCACAACAACCTGCAGTTGCTCAAAGGTTATCGCTCCGGCCCGCAGCAGAAGAGGCTTCGATCCGGAACAGTCAACAATGGTTGATTCAAGGCCGATTTCGCTTGGGTTGCCTCGAAGCACGCAGTCAATTTTTCCCTCAAGATCCTCATAGACTGCTTCCCAGCTTGTAGCGCTCGGCAGTCCCGAAAGATTGGCCGAAGGAGCGGCAACCGGACATGCTGAGAGGCGGAGAAACTCCCGTGCGACCGGATTT
This sequence comes from uncultured Chlorobiaceae bacterium, assembly GCA_903836465.1. Lineage (GTDB taxonomy): Bacteria > Bacteroidota > Chlorobiia > Chlorobiales > Chlorobiaceae > Chlorobium. Next base: position 16,749 of record CAILRB010000014.1, on the reverse strand, counting down.
GCCGGGCAGCGGACTCCCACCGTCTCCAGGCCGCCAGTGACGGCATCGGGTACAAGGGGATTTTTTTTCAGAACGAGCGTGAGAGGCCCCGGAAAAAAGTGTTCTATAAGCCTTTTTGCGTCGAAATTAATTGCAGACGCAACCCCGGCAAGCTGTTCAAGACTGTAAATATGGACAATAAGCGGATTATCACCCGGACGACCTTTTGCCTGAAAAACCCGCCTGATTGCTTCCGGGTGGTAGATGCTTGCACCAAGGCCGTAAACTGTTTCTGTTGGAAATGCAACAACCCGGCCCGACCTGAGGATGGCGGCGGCCTCTTCTGCTGAATCGGTAAGTGTGGTCTGCAAGATCATCCTTTAAGGTACGCTGTCATAAGAAAAAATGGGTGCAGAGGACGCCGACTGTTGCGCTGACCAGTGGTATCGCAAGATTATCGTCAATCTTGAAGTCGCCGATACGGACCATGAACGCTTCCGTTACCGTTGCCGTAATGGCCATGGCAACTCCGACAAACAGATTCAGCCCCGGCACGATAGCAACAATGCATAACGAGGAGAGAAAAAATGCACCGCTTCCTTCAAGGCTTTTTTGTCCAAACCGGTGTTTTCCATACGTTTTTCCAATAATGGCTGCCAGAGTATCAGAAACAGCCACCATAGTAAATGCGGTAACGGCAATAATTTTAGGAAAGAAAAGGACAAGAAGCAGCGCCGCCATGACGATGTGGGTCGCTCCATTCAGATACGTTTTGTTCCCTTCAAGTTCATGCGTTCTCAGCATGGAATCAAAGGTTTTATGATACCATCGAGAAACAGGTTCAAAAAAATTCTTCAGCAGGTCGATCAGAAAAAAACCTGAAAAAAGAGGGACAAGCAGGAGCAGAGCAAGTTCTCTGCTGATAAACCAGTAGATCACCGGAATCGAAAGCGACGAGAGGTGAATCGCTTTTCGCGCAACTTCATAGCGGAGTTCCAGTCGGTCGATTACTTCCATTGTTACAGGCGCGGTGAAATGATCATAAATAAGTTTATTTGAAAAATTGCATACGAATGCCATTTTCAGGCTTGAATATACACCGAAATCTCTGGAAGAGAAAGGTTACACATCCTCTTCCTTTTCCCTTCCAAAACATGTATTTTGCACCGCCATTTAAAATCGCTTTTAGACTACATGCATGACGACTGAAAATATACGGGTAGCTGCCATTGACCTCGGGACCAACTCCTTCCACATGATTATTGTTGAAGAGAGTAAGGAAAAGGGGATTGTTGAGATTGATCGTGTCAAGGATATGATTTGTATTGGCAGGGGCAGTATTTCGACGAAAATGCTTGATGAGGATGCGATGCAGTCAGGCATTGCCGCCTTGAAAAATTTTCTTGTTCTTGCCTCGCAGCATGGCGTGGCACCGGAAAATATAATTGCCTTTGCTACAAGCGCTATCCGGGAAGCAAAAAACCGGTGTGATTTTCTCCGCCGAATCAGGGAGGAGACCGGTCTTAAAGTCAAGATTATCTCCGGCAAGGAAGAGGCGGAGTTTATCTATTACGGAGTTCGTAATGCGGTGAACATTGGCAAAACCGCCGATCTTCTTTTTGATATTGGTGGCGGCTCCGTTGAATTTGTACTGGTCAATCAACAAGGGGTGCAGCTTCTTGAGAGTCGTAAAATCGGTGTGGCAAGAATGCGGGAACGGTTTGTCACCTCAGAACCGATTTCTCTCCATGAAATCAAGATGCTTGAGCAGTTTTTTGCAGCGGAGATGGTTTCTGCCGTTGAAAAAGCCTCTGAACTCAAGGTGACGCGGGCTATCGCCTCTTCGGGTACGGCCCAGAATATCGCTCGAATGATTCGCTCAATGACCGGCAGGGAGAGCGATGTGTCGCTCAACAACAGTACCTTTACCCGAAAAGAGTTTCAGGCACTCTACAAGGCCGTTATCCCTCTGGACGCTGCAGATCGGCGAAAAATGACCGGTCTTGATGAAAAAAGGGTAGACCTTATTGTTCCGGGACTCATTCTTGTTGACATGATTTTCAGACTCTTCAAGGTTGAGGAGATTCTGATTTCCGATTCGGCGCTTCGTGAAGGGATGGTGCTCCACTATCTGAAGCATCTCGATTCGATGGCAAAGAATCGTGACAATGATGTAGCGCTTGATATTCGGCGGGAGAGTGTCAATGAACTCGGGTTTCGCTGCGACTGGGACCGTGATCATGCCGAGTATATTGCACGGCTCAGCCTGCAATTGTTCGACAAACTTTCACTTCTGCACCATCTTGGAGAGCCCTACCGTGAGCTGTTGGAATATGCGTCGCTGCTTCATAACATCGGAGCTTTTATTTCCATCTCTTCCCACCACAAGCACAGTCAGTACATCGTTCTTAACGGAGAGCTTCGGGGATTTTCACCTTCAGAAATCGAGATTATCGGTCATGTGGTTCGTTATCACCGCAAATCCCCTCCTTCAGAAAAGCATACGGCGTACAACATACTCAAGCCGCCCCATAAACGGGCGGTCGATGTGCTTTCCGGAATTCTGCGCCTTGCCAATGGTCTTGAACGTGGCCACCGGCAGAATATTCAGAACATTAATGTAGAGGTCAAGGGAAGTGCAATTACACTTCACCTGAAAACCCTTTTTGAACCCGATATAGAAATCTGGGCTGCCGACCTGCTGAAGCCGTGGCTTGAAACCGTTCTGCAAAGAACAATTGCCATTGAACCATCCCCGGCCAGTTGATGCAACCCCAAAATAACCCTATATTGCCACAAGCAACTCAATAACTTATCGTTCACCGAACATGCGCGACCATACTCCGGATTTCAAAATGCATGAGCTTTCCAGCGACAACAAAGCGCTCATCCGCCAGACTGTCCAGCAGCTTTTCGAAAAACTTGCGAGTGACTGCAGGCTGACTTCTGATACACTGCTTGAATTCTGGGTTGAAATTCCCGGAGTCAAACGCTCCAGGGGTACCTTTCGGGGCGGGTTTTTGATGCCCGACAGCTTTATCTACATCAGCGACTATTTTCCGCCCGATTCTGCATGTTCTCTGACTCCAGGCCCGGCCTATCAGGATGTGGCATCCAACCTTGAAAAGGTCTGGGATGATCTTCTTGACGAACTTTACTACCAGATTGAAATTTTCACCTCACCTGTTTCTTCAACCAAAGGGGTGATGCTTGAACTCTGGGCCGGTAATCGGCTGCGCCCTGAAGGTGAGTGGGTCTATGCCGTTGACCGCAAAATCGAACTTGGTTAGGTTTTTGCCGGATAATCACAGACGCTGCTGACCGAACAACCTGCGCATTCCGGCTTTTTTGTCTTGCAGGTGTACCGTCCGTGCAGCAGCAGATAGTGATGAAAGGTGATAACCCATGCTTCAGGAATAATCTTCATCAGCTCTTTTTCTGTCTCTTCAGGTTTGCCTGTTTTTACCAGTCCAATCCTGTTTGAAACCCGGTGCACATGGGTGTCCACCGGCATAACCGGTTGACCGAAGGCGTTGCCGAGTACGACATTTGCGGTTTTTCTGCCCACTCCCGGCAGGCTTTCAAGCTCTTCTCTTGTTGCAGGCACCTCTCCCCGGTAACGCTGCATGAGTATCCGGCTGACTTCGAGGATGTTTTTCGCCTTGTTGTTGAAATAATTAATGGAGCGGACAAGGCTTTTTATCTCGTCAAGCTCCATTCTGCTCATGCTTTCGGCATCCGGAGCTTGCCTGAAAAGCTCTCTGGTAATGATATTGACCTGCCGGTCAGTTGCCTGGGCAGCCATAATGGTTGCCACAAGCAACTGGAAAGGGCTTTCGTAATGCAGTTCGCTTTTTGGGTCGGGGTATTTTGCGCCAAGCGCTTCATCAAGAAAAACGATTTTTTCTTCAGGGGTTTGTTTCATGCCCCATCAGGTTTCGCTGCCGTTGTTCTCACTATCGGGCTCTGTTTTTTGCTGTTTGGCCACTGACTGGTCAATAAGGCCTCTCCCGTTTTTATGCACCTTCCCCTCAGCTTTAAGGTCGTTGAAAATGGCGTCAAGAATGCCGTTGACAAACTTGCTGCTCTTGTCGGTGCTGTTAAATTTTTTTGCGATTTCAATAGCCTCATTGATCGAAACCTTGGGGGGAATATCCTCGCAGTAGAGAATTTCCGTCAAGGCCATGCGGATGATGTTTTTATCAATGATCGCAATCCGGCTCATATCCCAGTTAAACGTATGCTTCACGATATAACGGTCAATCTCATCCTTGTGCTCCTTGATGTTTTTGAGGAGCGTGTTGAAAAACTTCATGGCATTGGCGTCCGCAAGAATCTCTTCGGTCAAAAGCCAGCCAGCAGCAGAGTCTATGTCAGTATCCCGGATTTCAATGGTGTAGAGCGCTTGTAAAATCTTTTCACGGATTTGCCGACGGTACGTCTTCATAAAAGAGCAGTTAATTGATTGAGGATTCGAGGATCTCACTGAGAACAACATCAGTCCGACTCAGGTTTTCATACAAGACATGAGGATGGTGTTTTCTCAGCTCCTCAGTTGAATAGGTGCCGGTCGCCACGGCAATAGACTTTGCGTTCAGAACCCTGGCGCACGCAATATCGTGTTCCGTATCGCCTATAATGATGATATTGTGTTCAGAAAAGGTGATGCCGCTGAGCCGGTAAGCTTTTTCAACGGCGACCAAAGGCAGGTCATTACGACTCAGACCGTCATCGGCAAAAGCTCCAAACGGGAAATAATGGTTTATTTCGGGAAGGCGCAACTTGTGCCGTCCCGATTCTTCAAAATTTCCGGTTAACAGACCAAGCATCAGCTCGGAACGTCCCGAAAGTTCATCCAGAAGTTCCCGGATGCCCTGCATCAGGAGAACGTCGGATGGTTTGGCCTGCGTGCGGAACATCTCGATATAGGTTGCTTTGGCCTGATCAAATTTTTCGGCAATATCACGCTCACTGAGCCCCGCATTCTGCAGCACTTCGTAGATAATGCTTCTGTCCATCTTGCCGGCAAAATTGTGCGTGCCTGTACTTCCTTCAGTGCCGTACACCTTTTTCAGGGCATCAGCAAGGATAGTGCGGTTGACCGTGTTCATCGAAAGCAACGTTCCGTCTATGTCAAATAACACAAGTTTCTTTAGCATACTCTCTTTCTGAGACCTCTCAAAGTCTTATTTTTTCTATTCGTACGGGTATCAGTTTTGATACCCCTTCATCTTCCATGGTGACCCCGTACAGTGCCTGGCAGGAAGCCATGGTTTTCTTGTTGTGCGTAACAATAATGAATTGAGTGTTATTCTCAAATTTTTTCAGGAGTTTAATGAACCGGGTGACATTGGCATCATCCAGCGGGGCGTCAACTTCATCAAGAATGCAGAAGGGACTCGGCTTTACCAGATAAATAGCAAAGAGGAGCGAAAGAGCCGTCAGCGCCTTTTCACCCCCGCTTAATTGCTCTATAGAGAGCGGTTTTTTCCCTCTCGGTTTGGCAACAATTTCGATATGGGCATCGAGAGGATCGTCGCTGGCATGAATCAGCAGATCAACCTCATCCTCAGCCTCAAAGAGCTCCCTGAAAAGAGCGATGAAGTTTTTCCGGACTACACGAAAGGTGGTCTCAAATTTTTCCAGGGCGGTTTTATTGATCTCCTCAATGGTTGAACGCAACTGTCTCTCGGCGTCGATCAGATCACTTTTCTGTTCCAGAAGAAAGTCCAACCGTCCTTTTTCCCCCTCATACTCTTCCAGAGCAAGTTCATTGACCGCACCGAACTGTTCGCGCTGTTTTGCAAGCGTCTCAAGCTGTTGCTGTGCTGTGTTCCTGTCAAATGAAGGTTCAAGAACCGGCTCCGTCATGGAGAGAAGGTCACAGTTGTGTTTTATCCGGGTCTCTGTAAAAAGATGGTCAAGCGCTTGCTCAAGTTGTATCCGTTCACGAGTGAGGGCCGAGAGGAGCTGCTGGCTGACCTCATGTTTCCGTCGCAGTTCCCTGAGCGATGCCAGGGTTTCATGATGCTGCGCCTGGCGCTCCCTGTACTCCGATTCAAGTTCATTGACCCTCTTTTGCTTCACTGCAGCAGCAAGCAGCAGATCGGCAAGCTCTTTTTTCATTCTTGAGGAACTCTCCCTGCCCATGACTTGCTTCTTTTCGGCAACGGCACCCTCGGTGTTCAGCTTTTTAATCTCTTCATGGAGCAACACCTGGTTTTCAGTACAGGAAGCAAGGCTGATGTTAAGCTTTTCAAGATCAAGAAGAGCGTCCTTATAGAGGCTCTGACGGGACTGCACGTCGCGGCCTGACTGATGATGGCGGGTCTCAAGGGAGGTAAGGTTTTCCTGTAACTTCTGTATTTTCTCCCCCAAACTTGAGGCTCTTGATGCACTGCTGCTGATTGCCGGCAAAAGCTTGCTGAGCTCAGTGTCGCAGCTCTCTTTCTGAGTGAGCAATGTCGCAACCTCCTCTCCGGCCTGCGTTATCTCTGCTCTCATACCACTCTTCTCCGCATCCATTCGAGCAGATCTTTTCTCAAGTCCTCCCAGTTCTGCAGCAAGGAGTTCAATTTCCCTGTGCTGTTCTCCTGTTTTCAGTGAGGAAAGTTCATTGCGCAGTTGAAGAACTCTCTCTTCCTCTATCGTTATGCGTTTTTCCAGTGCCGCAAGCTCCTTCTGCAGTCCGTTCCGTTCAGCTTTTTTCCCCAGGCGCAACCCTTCACTACTTTTAGAACTTCCGCCGAAAAGCAGGCCCATACCGGAGAATTGTTCACCTGCAAGAGTGACAAAAGAGCTGTCTGGATAACGCAGGGCAAGTGTTTCGGCTACTCCAAGATCCTGCACGATATAGCTTTTACCGAGCATCAGCAGAAGCGCGTTATGAAGTTCCGGCGGATATTCAAGCACAGCAAGAGTTTTTGTTGCGCCACTGATCTCCGGATAAGGATTTTCAGTGGTTCCGGCGACAAGATCAAGCACCAGAAAATGAATTTTTCCCTTACTGGAATGCGTGAGATTGGCGATACCCTCTTTAGCCTCGTTGAGAGACTGGCAGACATAATAGCTCATCCTTTCGCCAAGCGCGGCATTTACCGCCTTTCTGTAAAAACTTTCAGGAGAGACAAGATCCGACAGGCAGCCCTGCCCCGGTTTTCCTTTTTTTTGTTGTTCCAGAAAGGCGATTCCTTCTGGCATTCCCTCAAAGTTGTCGAGCACTGAATTGGCAAGAAGAATCTGATTATGCACCTTATCCCGACCTGAACGCAGCAGAAGGAGAGACTCTTTTTTTTCCTCAAGCAGGAGGTTTAACTTTTCCTGACGTTCCTGCAACACCCGTTCCCGGTTTCTGGCTTCGGCGATCAGTGCTGTTTTGCGGTTGAGCTCTTCCGAGAGTTCATCTTCAGTCATACGTGAGGCATGCAGCTTTTCGTGAATGGCCAGTTTTTTAGCTTCAAGTCGTTCAACAGCCGTTCGCAAATACTCTTTTTTCGATTCGAGGCTCTGCATGGTCAACGAAAGCTGGTAGGCGATACTCTGTTCTTCCATGCCAAGCTTTCGTTCCCGTGTCAGCTCATTTCGCTGTTCTCCAAGCGTGGTATTGAGCTGGTCGTGTTCAGCGGCCAGAATCTGAAAAGCCTCATGCAGCTTGTTGCACGTTGTTTCGCAAGGCGCCTTGCGCTGCAGCAGCTCCTCTTCGAGCAGCTTTTGTTCACGAATTCTCTGCTCTTTCTTCCCGGTGATAGCCCTGATTCGGGCGATGTCTGCCTCAAGGTTCTTCTGATGCTCTTCATGCTGCAAGAGCTCTTTTTCAAGAGCATGAACCTGCTGATTGCTCTCGTTCAGCTCTTTCTGTGCTTCAGAAAGGGTTGTTTCCTGCCTGAGCAGCAGCAGCTCTGTTTCCTGGGCAAAGCTGTCCATGGTGGCGATTTTTGCGGCGCACTCATGATTCAGCAACTCCTCTTCCCTGATGCGAAGCTGCATCGGTTCAAGCTTTTCAAGGAACTCCTCCATGGCAAGCCAGGAGAGAGCAAGATCAATCTCCCGAATCCTCTTTTGCAGCTCCCTCAGCTTTTCCGCTTTCCTTACCTGCAGCTTCAGATTCCTCACCTTTTTTTCAACTTCCGCCAGCACATCATCAACACGGGAAATATCCCGTGAAGTGCTTTCAAGCAGCTTGAACGTTTGTTTTCGTCTCTGTTTATAACGGCTTATTCCGGCGGCCTCTTCAAAAAGCTTCAGACGTTCCTCGCTTTTGTTGCTGATAATCTCCTCAATCATTTTCAACTCAATGACCGAATAGGCATCACTGCCCATCCCGGTATCGGTGAACAGGTCAAGAATATCCTTCAGTCGGCAGGGTACCTGGTTTAAAAGGAACTCGCTCTCCCCGTTCCGGTAAAGACGTCGGGTAACGGTAACTTCGGTATATTCAATCGGGAGGACATTTCGTGTATTTTCGATCGTCAGGGAGACTTCGGTAAAACTGAGTGGCTTCAGGTTTTTCGATCCATTAAAGATGATGTTTTCCATCTTCGCCGACCGCAGCAGTGAAGATTTCTGCTCACCGAGCACCCAGCGCATGGCATCGACAACATTGGTTTTGCCGCATCCATTCGGGCCAACAATTGCTGTCAGTCCCTTGTCGAATTTGATTCTGACCTTATGCGCAAAGCTTTTAAATCCAAAAAGCTCAATTTTCGAAAGATACATCTGAACGGTGAGTGTTTGGCTGTCTCGATTCAGGCTTAACAAGCAAATGTAACAAAAAAACAGGGTAGACGGACAAGCCTTGCTACTCTTCTTTCATCGCCTCAACCACCCGCAAGCTTTGTACCGCCGCCTGCACATCGTGCACCCGCAGAATATTTGCCCCCTGCATCAACGCTATGGTTTCAGCCGCGATGGTGGCTGCGAGTCTCCCGGCAGGAGCTGTCATCTCTTTACCGGGTTCAGTAATAGCATGACCAAGAAACGATTTTCTCGATAAACCCGCCAGAATCGGCCTGCCGAGACGGTGTAATGAATTAAGCTGTGCCAAAAGCAGGAAATTCTCTTCAACACTTTTACCAAACCCAAAACCCGGATCAATAATAATGTTGTCGATCGAATGCCCTTCAGCACGGGCGATGGAGTCTGCCAGAAAGCTGCTGACCCTATACAAGATATCTTCTTCTCCAGGCTTGGTTCCCGTGCTCCACTGCATCAACTCAGGTTTTACCGGCGTATGCATCAAAATAACTGCGGCGTTATACTTGCTGCAGATGGAGGGAAGATGATGGTCAAAGGTGAAGCCGGAAATATCATTGACAATATTTGCACCGGCTCGCAGAGCCTGTTCGGCAACATCCGCCTTGTACGTATCAATTGAAATAAGGACATCGCTTTTTCTGCGCAAAAGAGCAATCAGCGGAGCAGTACGTTCGATCTCTTCGACCGACGAAATTTTATCAGCACCCGGCCGTGAGGATTCACCGCCAATATCGATAATCGATGCACCCTCACCAATCATCCCCAGCGCATAATCAAGAGCAAGGCCGAAATCGATACCAATTGTATCCCCCCGCAAAAGCCCGCCGTCATAGAATGAATCAGGCGTCGTATTCAGGATGCCCATGATTTTCGGCCCTGCACCGAGATCAAGCACTTTGTCGGTGCAGTTGATTATAAAGCGGGGATCTTTCATCAGGTTATTCCGAAAGGTACCGGGGTGAACGTCATACAAAACACCGCAATGGCGGCCCACCCGTAAACTTTTCTTTGAATATTCAAACCGTGGTCATGGAGTGTTGGCGGATGGTTTATCCCGATAAGGCGTGAAAGAATGAATGCCCACAATATCCAGCCGGACCACGACCACTGCAACATCACCGGCGGGATAAGTGATACCGCATCTGGTTTGAGCAGCGAAAGGATCAGCTCCAGCAACGCGGGAAATCCAAGAAGCGTGATAAACAAAAGAAATATCCTGGCGGCTTTGGCATGTCCTTTCCTGCCGAACATGGCGTAGGTGATATGACCGCCATCAAGCTGTCCAACAGGAAGCAGGTTCAGCGCTGTTACCAGTGAACCCAGCCATCCGGTAAAAAGAAATGGATAGTGATACATTTCGGTCATTGGCGGGAGGTTTTTCGGCGCAAGAAGATATTCAAGTCCTATCCACAGGAGATTCTTGCCAAGGATAAGGGTACCTTTGGGTACAGGTGTCTGCAAACCTCCCTGTGTCAGGTATTCAGGATGAATGGTCGTGATAAAGTCTGCAGGAGGAAGATTCAAAAAACCGAACACCAGCAGCCCGACGCATACGGTAAAACCGCTCATTGGCCCCCATATACCGATATCGAAAAGGGCGTTTGTTTCAGGGATCCTCTCTTTGACCTTTATCACGGCTCCCATTGTTCCCAGACTGAGAAAGAACGGCAGAGGCGGAACAGGAATATAATAGGGAAGAGTTGCACGCACACGATGGCGGAGCGAAGCAAAATAGTGGCCAAACTCATGAACACTTAAAAAAAAGAGCAGTGAAGCTGAGTAGGATGTTCCTGTGGCAAGGGAGTTGATAAAAAGAGGAAGGGAGGCGAACGTTGCCGGGTGTCCGCCCCAGAATGTTCCTGCCCAGAGTGTTGTAAACACCGTCAGCAGAAACAGCCCCAGATGAAGAGCGTAGTTCTGTTTGGATACAATGAGGTGTTTAGAAAAACTCAAAAGGCTCATAATAATACATACTCAAACAATTGCCAGACAGTCTTGCCAGCAAGGCAGCCCCTCAATTGCAGGACTTTCTTGCGGTTTTTTTAATCTTTATCTTTATCCTTGTCAGAACTCTTTTTTTCTCCAAAAGTTGCCACCAGCCCACTGACCAGCTCCTCTTTCTCGGCAGCATTCAGTTTAGCCTCAGGGTGAGCAGGGAGGTAGAAAAACAGAGGCATTTTACCTTCTCGCACTTCACCAGCGGCTTTTTCACCTTCATTTTTCCCCTCACGTCCCCATTCAGAGACATTGAACTTGCCGCGTCCAATAGAGACGTCAGCCTGGGTGAGCCACGATACCGGAGCTATAGAACTGTACCATGGCCAGACAGTCTCGTTGGAATGACAATCCTTGCATGCACGGTTAAAAAGTTCCTTGGTTCGCGGAGAGTCCCACTTTGGTTTACCGGTGACCGCAGGATTTTCGTGAGTTTTTCCATAAGGAATGAGCTGCATGACAGCAAGCAACGTCACTCCTCCTGATAAGAGTTTCAGTGGATTCATTGGTAAAGATTCCTTGTTTTAGAATGGTATTAACAGATGACAATGTTTAATAACTCGAAAATATAAGTGAAATTCTGTGTCTTTCCGTCAAATTGATGGGTATACTTAACGCTGAAGCGGCAATTGCAGGGCGGCATCTTTGATAATCTGGAGGTGCAGCGGGATTCGGACTTCGGGAATGAGGTGGTGAGGATAAAAACCGGCGTCGAACAATTCATGGTTAATCGTTATGGCATCATCGACAACGATAACTTTGTAGGCCACGACCAGGAGCGATCCGTAGAGGTCGACCTCCCGGTGATAGATGCCTATCAGACTGTCGATTTTACCGTTAAGCGATGTCTCTTCCATCAGTTCTCGCAGACATGCTTCATAAGGTTCTTCGCCAGCCTCCAGAAACCCGCCAGGCAAAGCCCATTCATTCATTGCCGGTTCATGAGCCCGCCGTATCACAAGGAGTTCATTTTTATTGTTGATGGTATAGGCCACCGCTACAGGGAGCGGGTTGATATAATGCACCCATGAACATGAGGGGCAGAACATTCGATCACGTCCATCAATCAAACCCTTTTCAAGTTTATTACTGCAAAGCGGACAAAATAAAAACTGTTTCATGGCGGCGTCAAGAAACTTTTTGCGGTGGCAATGAATTTAAGAGAGAGAACAAACGTAGAGAAAGTAAAGTGCTTATAAATAGAATAAGTTTTATTCATGCAAACAACAATTCTGAAAGAGGGTGTTCCTGCGCCGCTGATTTCGGCCAACGATCAGGATGGCAAGCCGGTAAGGCTTGAAGAATACCGTGGGCGCAAGGTTGTGCTCTATTTTTATCCGAAAGATGATACCCCGGGATGCACGAAGGAAGCTTGTGCTTTTCGTGATAATTTACCTAAATTTAACACGGTGGGTGTCGAGGTTCTTGGCGTCAGTGTAGATGATGAAAGCAAACATAAAAAGTTTGCAGAGAAATATAATCTTCCCTTCAGGCTTGTTTCTGATCCTGATAAAAGTATCGTTGAGGCCTATGGAGTGTGGGGAATGAAAAAATTTATGGGTCGTGAGTATATGGGAACGAGTCGGGTGACCTATCTTATTGATGAACAGGGAGTGATTGAACATGTATGGCCGAAAGTCAGCCCTGACAAACATGCGGAGGAGTTGCTCAACTATTTGCAGCAAAAAACCTGAGAGAAGATAATGGTAAACGAATTTGAGAAGCTGAAAGCAGGAAAGCTTCTGCTTTCCTCAGCCAATATGCTTGAGTCTAATTTCAAGCGGACGGTTTTAATTATGTGTGAGCATAATGAGCGCGGTTCCCTTGGTTTTATTCTCAATCGTCCAATGGAATTCAAGGTCTGTGAGGCTATAGCTGGTTTTGAGGAAGTAGAAGAGCGTTTGCACATGGGCGGCCCAGTGCAGGTTGATACCGTGCATTTTCTTCATTCAAGAGGAGATCTCATTGATGACTCAATAGAGATTTTTCCCGGATTGTTCTGGGGCGGAGACAAAAATGAGTTGAGTTTTCTGCTCAATACCGGCGTTATCCTTCCCTCGGAAATTCGCTTTTTCCTTGGTTATGCCGGCTGGAGCGCCGGTCAGCTTGAGGCGGAGTTTGACGAAGGTGCATGGTATACGGCCGAAGCATCAAGGAATGTCGTCTTTAGTGACGCCTATGAGAGAATGTGGAGCCGGTCGGTGCGTTCAAAGGGAGGAGAATACCAGCTTGTTGCCAACTCGCCTGAACTGCCGGGCCTGAACTGAACATTTTCAAGCCCCGTAGTGGCGAAATATTGGCAGCATCTTGTTGGAATCACACAATAAAACAACAGCGGTGCCGGGGTCTTGTGGAATTGTTGTTGATCTATTCCATGAAAAAGTATATATAGAAGATCGTTCTTTGATACCATGGGGATGACAGGCTTTCGACAGGGTAGATGTAAGATAGAGTTGCACTCCGAGTTTCAGCATGGATGGACTCGTTAAAGAAGTCTATGCAACATTATATGCAGACGATTATTCGTATGCAATGGCTGCCTGATTAGCACAAGTTAATTAATCAGCCATCGTCCGATGGGGGAGGCGCTTACTCTGAAGCCACCGGATGGCATAACCAGCGCTTGAGCTTCGGTTCGCGCAAGTAAGCTCCGACTGTTTTTGCCCGAAAAGGCAGGCGGGTGAATCAAAGAGGGATAGTGAACCAAACTTTACAGGTGTAGCACCGGTTCATGAAACAACGAACACCTGAGATGAGTGTGGCAGCTTTATTGAGCAATGTTCTGGACGCGGGTTCGACTCCCGCCATCTCCACAAAGTATGAGTTTTTTAACATCCCAGAAAGACCCTAAGCCCTTGTTTTACAAGGGCTTTTTTGTTTTCCGCGTCTCACGTGGTCTATGGGAATACACTTAAATCCATACTTTTTTGGTATATTTGATGGTATATGAGGCATGTTTAGGGTTTTGCCTTAAAGGAAATATACCAACGATATACCAACAGGATGGATTATGCCCAAGAAAAATATACCTTTAACGGTTAGGAAGATTGAGACAATCAAAGCAACAGAGAAGTCCCAAACGTGCTTTGATGGTGACGGGTTATTCCTCTATATCCCTGAGAAAAAATATACCAACGGCAAGCCACTGCCAGCCTCAAAGCTATGGCGATTTAAGTACACCTTTCAAGGCAAGGGGTTTCTGATGTCCTTTGGTGCATATCCGGCAATGGGCCTCCATGACGCGAGAGAGAAGCGTCAGGAGGCAAGAAACTTGCTTGCCAATGGAATTAACCCTCATACAGCAAAACAGCAACAGCAAGCCGATGAAGAGCGCTCTCATGCGGTTCAGGGTAATACCTTTGAGAAGGTGGCGATGGAGTGGTATAGCACGGCTAAAAGCCAATGGAGTGATGGCCATGCCGTAACAATTATGTCAAGGTTGAAGAGGGATGTTTTTCCACCATTGGGAAAGCGCTTGATATCAGAGATCACAGCGGCGGATATTCTTGCTACTCTCCGATTGGTTGAGGCGCGGCAAGCCTTTGAGAGTGCTCACCGTATCAAAACCATTATAGGGCAGGTGTTTACTTTTGCGATAGTGAGCAGTATTCCCGATGTGAACTTGCTATATTTTCGTGGACAGTGTGAGAAGTCATATCTTCAATCAAAAGGAGACATGAGACATGACACCGACAGGCAACGAGAGTCGCAGGAAGTACAGCAAAGAGTTCAAGGTTGATGCCGTTGAACTGATGATGCGAAGTAATAAATCATTCACAGAGATCGCTGCCAGTTTGGGAATCAGGGCTGATTTGCTGCGCCGATGGGAAAAGGAATATTCAGCAAATAAGAGCGCGCCTTTTCCTGGCAGCGGGCATTTGAAAGATCCAGAGGACGAGCGGTTCCGCAAGCTGGAACGTGAGCTTCGAATAGTTACTGAGGAACGAGAAATTTTAAAAAAAGCGCTCGCTGTGTTTTCAAGGACACCCTTCTAAAATATTCATTTATTGAAGGTTATAAGAGTATTTTCGCTGTCAGAACCATGTGTCGTGTTCTGGATGTTTCTGTCAGCGGCTATTACCAGTGGACACAGCGATCTGAAAGCAATCGTAGTATAGAAACCAAGAAAGTGAAGGAAGCTATCAAAAGGATCCATAAGGAGAATCGTGAAATCTACGGTAGCCCTCGCATTGCCATTTGCCTGCAAGAACAGGGTTTTCAGTGCAGTAGGCCAAGGACTGCGCGGTTAATGAAATCTATGGGAATTCGCTCTAAAGTGTCTAAAAAATTCAAGGTAACGACGGACTCAAACCATAAGAAACCGATTGCTCATAATCTTCTGGATCAGGTGTTTAAGGCCGATTTTATCAACGACGCTTGGACGAGTGATCTGACGTATGTTTGGACTGGCAGCGGCTGGCTCTATCTGACGGTTATTATGGATCTGTACAATCGTGAAATTATCGATCACTCATTCAGCAAGCGAATGACGGCTGAAACAACGGTAAATCCAGCTTTGGATATGGCATTGATGCACCGGAGACCAGATCGAGGGGTAGTTATTCATTCGGATCGAGGTATTCAATATGCGAGTAAATCCTTCAGGAAAAAGCTCGAGAAACATGGCCTGATTCAAAGTATGAGCGGAAAAGGCAACTGTTATGACAACGCCGTCACCGAAACCTTTTTCAAAACCCTTAAAACAGAATTGGTGTATTCTGAACACTACCGAACGCGAGAAGAGGCCCGACATAGCCTGTTTGAATATATTGAAGTGTTTTACAACAGGAAAAGGAAGCACTCAACATTAGGGTATAAGGGAACCTCTAAAAAGTGTCTTTTGATACAAATTGAAAAATGAGTATTACCAAAATACTATTTCACAATAGTATCAAAAGCATTGCTCTTTGACATATTTTTGATGTAGAAATACCTTGTTTTTTTTTGGCTTGACGCAGTTATCCCATGACCTTCGCATACCGATCATATAAAAAGACGGCATAGACCTTTTTCTTGAGCTGTACACAACGCATCATGTTGTAGGTTAAATTGGTCAAGCCGATTTTTGCTGCTGCTCTGTAAAGACCGATTGTACGAACATGCATGGCATCCATACTGTTTGTCATAAAACCAAAAACATGCTCAACGAGAGCTCTTGTCTTTGATTTCAGGCGGTTGGACGCTTTCTGTTCATCCGTTAGCGGGTGGTTTTTGAAACCTTTTTCATTGATCTGGCCTGTCATGCCACACCATTCAATACTTTCTTCCTGACCGATATAGGCACTGTCTCCGTACAGTATCTGACCGGCATCGTCTTTATCTATCAAGTTTTCAAGTTCTTGGGAGTCATGAGGTGAGGCGCTGCTTACGGCGTATGTCGTGATGAGTTTTGTCGCGCTGTCGATTTTAACATGATTTTTGTAACCATAAAAAACTATGTGGTTCTTTTTGACCCAGCGAGCATCGACATCTTTCTGCCGTAGCTTATGGGGTTTTTCTTTCCAGGCGTCAGGAGTTTTTCCGGCTTTTATCTCTTTGTTTTCCTCACGGGTATTGCGTTGCCGTGGAGCCTCGACAAAGCTGGCATCAACAATCTGGCCTGTGCTGGCAAAGATACTTTGGTCATCAAGCACTTGATTGAAACGATAGAAGAGTGGTGCAATAACCTCTTCCAGAATAAGGGTTTCACGAAACTTCCAGATGGTCTTGCTATCAGGTACTCTATCACTTGATTTCAGGCCGAGAAAGCGTTTGAAGGTAAGTCTGTCAGTGATCTGATATTCCATCTGGTCATCAGAGAGGTTATACAGACTCTGCAAAATAAGAAGTTTAAACATCAAAATCCGATCAAATGGGGGCCGACCTGTATGACCGCTTTTATGAGGCTTATTGAAGACAATATCAAGAAGAGGTTCGAATATTTTCCAATCGATATGTGCCTCAAGTTTGAGCAGAGGATCATTGAGTTTGGTAAGTTTTTCAAGCAAAAAATGCTCGTCAAACATGCCTAACGGGTTGATG
>CAILRB010000013.1 GCA_903836465.1 uncultured Chlorobiaceae bacterium | reverse complement strand
TTGGTAAGACGATTTGAAATATAATTTTGGGCGTTAAACGTACTGCCATAATATAATCCCTTTCATTCGAAAATGCAGGATACAAAGGCAAAACCCATTAAAATTTTCGCAGGGCGCAGTAATCCGACCCTCTCAGCAAAAATTGCCGAATACCTTGACATGGAACTTTGTAATGCAAAGGTAGATAATTTTTCCGATGGGGAAATTTCGGTCAACTATTTCGAATCAGTTCGAGGGTCAGACCTCTTCATCATCCAGTCCACTAACCCTCCCGGCGACAACCTGATGGAACTGCTGATCATGATTGACGCCGCTAGAAGGTCTTCAGCCGCAAGAATCACTGCAGTTATGCCCTATTATGGCTATGCCCGGCAGGATAGAAAGGACAGGCCCCGCGTTGCCATTACCGCAAAACTTGTCGCTAACCTGCTCACCCAGGCTGGTGCTAACCGTATCCTGACCATGGACCTGCACGCACCGCAGATTCAGGGGTTTTTTGATATTCCGTTCGATCACCTTTACTCCAGTGTAGTACTGATAAACGATATCCGTCACAGAGAATTTCGCGACAACCTTGTGGTAGCCTCTCCTGACGTTGGTGGTGTCAAGCTTGCCAGAAAGTTTGCGGAAGAACTCGGTACCGATCTGGTGATTGTCGACAAACGCCGGCCAGCGGCCAATGTTGCGGAAGTCATGAACATTATCGGTGATGTCAGAGGAAAAAACGTTCTGCTTGTTGACGATATGATCGACACTGCCGGAACCATAGTAAACGCAGCAAAAGCCATTCGCGAAGCTGGAGGACTGAAGATTTATGCAGCAGCAACACACCCGATTCTTTCTGGCCCGGCAATTGAGAGAATCAACGCTTCAGTACTTGAAAAATTGATCGTAACCGATTCTGTTATAACGAATCACGCCTACTCATCAAAAATTGAGACCGTATCCGTCAGCAACCTCATCGGCGAAGCTATAAAACGTATTTATGAAGATGATTCTGTCAGTTGCCTGTTCGACAGCAAAAATATCATCGAAAAACTTACGAACCTTCATTAAACACAAGCGATAAAAGAGATAAAGGAAGAGCATGGAAACTATTGTATTAGGGGTAGAGCCTCGTATTATCAAAAAGGGAGACGCTGAAAAACTGCGGAAGAACGGTGTCGTTCCTGCTGTTGTCTATCATAAAGGCGAAGAAACCGTCGCAATCGGCGTCAATGAATTGGCTTTAAAAAAAATCGTCCATTCGGCTGAATCACATATTATTGATCTCCAGTTCCCAGACGGAAAAATCAAGCGCTCTTTTATCAAAGACGTTCAATTTCACCCGGTGACCGACCGTATCATTCACACCGACTTCCAGCTCTTCTCCGCTGACGAGATCATTGAACTCGAAGTCCCTGTTGCTGTTTCAGGCGACAGTATCGGCGTTGAAAAAGGTGGAAAACTTCAAATTATTCTCCATGCGCTGACCATAAAGGGCAAACCGGAAAACATGCCTGATCATATCGTGATTGATGTTACTGCGCTTCAAATCGGTCATTCACTCCACGTCAAGGAAATCCCGATGACGGCCTACACGTCACTCACGATCATGGACGATCCCGATACTCCCGTTATTACCATACTGGCCTCGAAAAAAGAAGCAGAAGCCACTGTTGAAGAGGCTCCATCAACAGAAAGCTGAGAATTTTTCAGCCTCAGTTGACGAACCCGGTTTTTTATTATGCAAAGCTGCTTTTCTTCCGGGAAAAGCAGCTTTTTTGTGTTTCATGAAACAACATTCACCGATAGCCACACAAGCTTGAACACAGAGAGCAGCACACCATCATCCCTGCTGAACAACAAATCCGGCGCCGGGCAAAGCAGAGTACAGAAAAACCGACTACCCATTTTTCTGATTATCTCTTTTGTTGTTTTTCTGCTCATTCTGCTCATCAAGGCAGAGCTTGTTCTGATCAGTTTCCGCTCACTTTGTACAGCAATAGCCCTTTTCCTCTCCGCTCCGACAGCTTTGATGGAAATATTCTCCTCAGAAATTATTGAATTCTGGGCTGGAGCAATCTACCTTGTGGCAATACCGCTTATTATTGCGCTTATTGCCCTGAAATCTTTCAGAAAAAAAAGAACCCCGACACACGCAGAACTGAGCCTCGGCAAAATAAGCCTCAGGGCATTCATGCGACATACCATAGCCATCTACGCCTCATGCGTGATTTTTATCCTCTATTCTGCAGCATTCCTCGCTCCGTTCATTGCTCCCTTCAGCCCTTATGACCAACAGGACTTTCTGGTCACCGCCTATCAACCACCGCTTGCCCGATTGGAAGCACTCGTGCTCAATCAACCGAAAAACCTGATCATACCCCTGCAAAAAGGCACCGGAACATCCATCGATCTTGCAAACAGTCTGATCGCTGATTTTCAGAGACTGAAAACACGCAACGAACCAAACGCGATAAGGTTTGTCAACGAATATCACCAGGAAGGCGACAAGGTGATCTATCGCCAGGGCATGCGCACCAAAACTATCGCTCTTGATGAACTGGCAGGTGCCAAAGAAAATAAAATTGCTGTTACCCGTACCTTTATTCTCGGTACTGACCAGTACGGGCGCGACATTCTCAGCCGGGTAATCTACGGCTCAAAAATTTCACTCTCAATCGGCTTTCTGGTTGTCCTGATCTCCGTCAGTCTCGGCACTGTCATTGGTGTCACATCAGGCTATTTCGGTGGCTGGATCGACGCCATCATGATGAGAATAGTTGATGTCCTGATAGCCTTTCCTGCACTCTTTCTTATTCTCATCATCATAGCAACCTTTGGCAACTCCATCTATCTCATCGTCATCACCCTCTCCTTTACCGGATGGATGGGAGTGGCAAGGATAGTCAGAAGCCAGGTGCTCTCGCTCAAGGAGCAGGAGTTCATCCTTGCCGCAAAATCCCTTGGTCTTTCAAACATGAGAATAATCTTCCGACACCTTGCGCCCAATACCCTGACGCCGGTCATAATAGCGGCAACCCTGAGAATCGGCAGTATTATCCTTACTGAAGCGGGGCTTTCCTTTCTTGGCCTTGGCGTTCAGCCTCCCACCCCAAGCTGGGGCAACATTATCAATGAAGGGCGCGACAGTCTGTTAAACTATTGGTGGATTTCAACGTTCCCTGGCATTGCCATCCTGACCACAGTCGTCTGCTTCAACCTGATCGGTGATGGTGTTCGCGACGCCCTTGACCCAAGAATGCGAGGATAAACCTCAACGTTTGAAGGTGAACTCTCATGAAAAAAAAAGCACAACTCACCCTGCTTGAAACCACAATAAAAGAACTCGGCTATACCCTCCGCTATGAAAAGGGCAACTTTCTTGGCGGTGAGTGTCGCTTGAGAGAAAACAACGTCGTTATCGTCAACAAATTCCTCCCTCTCGAAGGAAAAATCTATACCCTTGCTTTTGTCATCAGCAAAATCAATCCGTCAGGACTCTCTCAAGACGTACAGAACATTGTAAACGGTCTTGTCAGGAACAACCTCTTCAACAAGGATAGACAGTAACTTCCACCCTATCCCCAGCAGAATGTACTCGCCTTAAATCTGGCATGCCCATACTGAGGGGCTCCACCATACTCTTCCTGCCATTTTGCTCAGAATGGCTTCAGACACCCGAGCAACTGCATGTCGCCATTGTGTGGATTGAACAAGTCATACCTGCGATGCGTAAATCGTACGCCATCACCCGTCTGTCCAACGGCGTTATTCAGGTTGTCGCTCCCGGCAGAAGTATTACCCTCAATCGCATGAAAAGACGTCCCGTCGCAATCCAATACCATGCCCGTATGACCGTGAACAGGATCATGAGTGTGCTGCCATATCGCGATAGCGCCACCTAGCGGTAAAACTTTGACCCGACAGTCAGGGGAAGTCTTCTGCCAAACGTTGACACAGCCACCTGCAGCAAAAATTGGTGAAACAATGCCAATCTTCACCTCAGCATAGGCGATACAGGTTTGCATGAATGCCATACACCACGAATCTCCCTTGCTCAAACCTACCGTTTTCTGGAACAGTTCCACTTCAACACCCTGGTTCTTTGACACTTCCTTGATTCCAATACAGGCCTTTGCCGCTTCGAGAAACAACTGCCTTGCTCGTTTCTTCTCAATACAGTCTTGCGCAAGTGCATTGCCGACCAGTAGTCTGTCTAATAAGGCGATTGCGTCAGGGTTAATTTTTCTTGGCATAACTCCTCCGATTCTCCTGTTTCGCCCTGTTGCCCGGGCATAGCGTATCATCTACCTCTTTTCAAAATATACAATGACTATCACGCAACTACAAACATGAATGCTACATACTACGCGACTATCACACTTGGATCATAGAGGGATGCTGATGTTTTCGAATTGGTTTCCGTTTGCCCTGATAAGAGAAGAGCAATAAAAATCATGGTGAGATACAGCTCACAAAAAAGGATTATCATGAAAAGAAAGAGCAAGAGAACAAGCCACCTCTTGATGAGTCACAGAACCATTCCAGGTATTCAATCCTCCGGCAAGTCCAGGCACCATGACCATGGCACCTTCAAGACCAAGATCCGCAATTCGCCTGATATAAGGCAACGTTGCTCCTGTAAGGCCTTCTGTTGATGTTCGAGGGTAAGCACCCGGCATATTGGCCACACAATAATGGATAATACCCTCTTCGATATAGGTAGGATTTTCATGCGTTGTCGGGCGTGAAGACTCAAAACAACCGCCCTGATCAATGGCAATATCGACAACAACAGAGCCCGGCTTCATTTTCCGCAGCATCGATCGAGTCAGCAGTTTTGGAGCACTCGCACCAGTTACCAGCACAGCACCGACTATAAGGTCAACATCCGGAAGCATCTCCTCAAGATTCTGCTCACTGGCATAAAGAGTACGAACCTGTGGAGGCAACACAGCTTCAAGTTCACGTAATCTGTCCTGATTGATCTCCATGACCGTCACCTCTGCGCCGAGACCTGCTGCAGATTTCGCTGCATTTGTGCCTGCAGAGCCACCTCCGAGAATGAGCACCTTTCCCGGCAACACTCCAGGAAGACCGCCAAGCAGTTTTCCCTCACCGCCATGATGAGAGGCAAGGTAAAAGCCTCCCATGATAATGCTTATTTTGCCTGCAATTTCACTCATTGGAGCCAGCAGTGGCAGACGCCCGCCATGCTCAATAGTTTCGTAGGCAATTGAAGTCGTTTTGGCATCAAGTAACGCTCTGGTCAACTCGGGTGCACTTGCGAGATGAAGAAAAGTAAAAAGAATCTGATCCTGTCTTAAAAATTGAAACTCCGGTGCAATTGGCTCTTTAACCTTCACGATCAACTCATTCTGCCATACCTCTTCAGCCGAAGCCGACATGATTGCGCCAGCTCGCTGGTACTTTTCATCACTGAAACCACTTCCCTCGCCTGCCCCGCGCTGAACAACAACACGATGACCGCCGCTGACAAGATGACGAACACCAGCCGGAGTACAGGACACTCTGCTCTCTTTTACCTTTATTTCCTTGGGGATTCCGATATTCATGAGGAGATGATTGAAACTTTTACCTGTTGTCATTCAGAATATTTTCAAAAAAATCGTCAATAAACGTGACTTTTGAAATACCACAATTCAGGTATTCATTTTCTTAACATGGCCGCAGTCCATAACGGTTCATTCAAGTTATTGTAAAGCGTCCGTTTACGAAATGAAAACAACCCCGTTCATTGAAATGACGCATAAAGCTCATTAAAAAGAATATTGTTTTCATGTTGAATTTTCGACTCTCCAGTCCACTCTTTATCAGCAATTGAAAGCAGTGTTTTTTCTTCTCTGAGAAGTTCTTCGGCTCCCATGGTTCCAATAGCGTCGATTAAATTCTTGAGGGTTTGGGTTGCAAGAGTATTTGATTGACTGATAAGGTCTCGAAGTTTTCCCTGCTGCAAGCTTGCTGCCCCCTTAAGGTTAAAGGCTTCAGTAAGTCGATATTCAAAATCGGTATTCTGTAAACTTGCAATTCCTTCGGGACTAAAGTTGCGGTGAGCGAAAAGCTTTTGTACCAGAAACGCATACCAGTTGAGATCTGGAGTTAAAAATTCGTAGTCAGGATGGGTGACCGTGCCTGTCAGCCTTCCACTGTCACGGAGTTGCTGCTCTATAGGAGTACCTCCGTAGGGAAGCATTTTACCAAAATTGATTGGGAAGTAGCCATCTTGTCCAACGGTGGCAAGGAATTGGATGTTTTCAGTTATCGATGAAAACGTCGAAGAAGGATCAAAAAGCATAAACCCAATGGAGAGTGCCAAATTGAAAGCTTTAACAATGGCTATAGCTTCGATATTTTTCTGGACACTAACCTGTTTATTGAGGGTTTTAAGTCCGATTTCGTTTCCTGACTCAACTCCAAGGTAAATGGCAAATAATCCATGTTCGACCATCTCTTTGAGCAGTTCCGGCTCAATATCATCTACCCTGCAAGAAATTTTCCACTTGATAATCGAGCTAAGTTCTTTTTGACGAAGTGCTTTTAAAAATGCTCTGATCCAGGTTTTCTGTGCCGGGGAGCGTGATGCAAAATCGTCATCCTGAAAACTGAAAAAACGTACATCTCTTTTTTTAAAAAGAGATTGCATCTCTTCAGCAACATTTTCAGGTGATCTGGAACGGCGGAGTTTTCCGGGAGCTGTGCCGTAAAATTGTCTGATACTGCAGAATGAACAGTTAAAATAACATCCACGGCTTGCCAGCATGGAGGCCATGTGTATTCCTCCGAGGGTTTGGGCTGACTCATTACGGTAGACAAATGGCAGTGTGTCAAGATTCTCAATAAGGGGACGATGTGGAGTTTCGACGGTAGAGTTGTTCGAACGGTAAGCAATTCCTTTGATCGCAGGCCAACAATCACGATCCTCAAGATGAAGAAGCAGTTCAAGCAATGTTTCTTCGCCTTCAAAACGAACAATAGAGTCTAATTCAGGAATGAGTTCAAGGGTTTCTGAGGGGCGGAGGCTTGGAAAGTGCCCGCCTGCAGTAAAGTGAGCACTCACGCCATTGGCGCGCAAGTAACGCATCAAAGATGAAAAGGTTTCTATGCTGAATTGAAAAATTAGTGAGAATCCTATCAACAGAGGTTTATGCTTTTTGATTTCATCGAGAACCAGAGAGTCTTTTCCCGGAAAAAAAGGAACAAGATGTGTGGTATACGCTTTTTCCTGCAGAGAGGCAATAATTGATCGCAGGCCGAGGTTTTCCTGATTTTCATAGCCAATAAGCAAAACATGGGTATTGGTATGCTGTGCTGTTGCCATAGACATAAAGAAGCCTTGGTAGTGATGAGAGTGAATGGAGTTACTGGGGCAAGAGAAAAAAAATATGGCAGATGTTTTTGGGGAACATCCGCCACATCTCATGCTTGCATAATTACTTCGATGACAACTTCTGAAGCTGTTCGAGCTTTAACTTTGTAAGTTCAAGCTCTTTGAGCTTCGCCTGAATTTGAAGCTGGCCAAACTCATGAAGACGTTGTTCGTCAAACTTTATCCAATCCGGGACAGGATCCCATATTGGATTATGCAGGTGCAGAACATTTGCTGCACTGGAAGCACTCACCTTTGCAGGGGTTGTCGGCATATTGCTCTCCATTGGTTTAGGATTAGAAGCCCGGTTATAGCCAACCCTTGTCCGGGCAATATATTACACTCTCGAGTTGGCTGTTCCAAAGAATAAGATAAAAGTCCACTCATAGTAAGTCATTACAAACCCTTAACGAGCTTACAGCATTATCCGTTCAGATTAATGAAGAGAAACTCTTTTTTACTAAAAATTTAATAAAATAACAATTATGACGTAACGTATCAAAGCAGGAAAACAATTCCCACCCGCCTACCACACTACAACCTGCTTTGTTTTGCTTCTCACTTCAACCCCTTGATGCTCCTTGACAAATCGATGTAGATCAACAAGCTGATCATGCGACAGAAAAGAGCCGGGCACTACAACAAAGCGCTTTGGCCTGGCATAGTTAAGCCATGAAATAATCTGCTGCTGCTGTTTTTCACTGAAACGGTAGAGCCAGAGAACTGCAATATCAGCTTTGTAAAGCTCCTCCTCTTTCAGTCGGCTTGTACCCGATACCATGAGCATGGAGCACTTGCGACTCCAAATTTTGATGACCTTCTCTTCAGGGCGCACAATAACCATGGAGGAAAGGGTTATTGTGGTATCTGCCTGAAAAAGGCGTTTACTGGCTGGAATCTGCGCAATGAGAGTATCGGGGGAATAAAACTCTACAACGGCTTTTGGTATGTCGAAGCCGTACTCGTTAACCTGCTGGATAATGCGTTTCTGGTCTTGTGGAGCTTTACCCGCATCGATCAGTACGGTTTCGCTGCCAGAGGAAAAAAGTGTGGCAAGGTTTTTGCCAAGATTGACCGTCACCATAGCGGGCGCAACTGGCGCCGACTGAAGGAAAAAGGAGTACCAGAAGAGCATGTTCGCTCCGAGGAGGAGCGTTATTGCAACCAAACCCCACGCTTTTCGATTGAAAAAAAAGAGTGCAATGGCAATCATCGTGTAGTAAATCAAGATCTCGGCAATATCAGGCTTGATGGTGACGGATGCCCAGGGAAAACGACTGAACCAGAGTGCCGATTTGAGGGTAATCTCTGCAAGAAAAAAAGAGCTTGCAGCAAAATAGGAGGCAACAGAGCCTGACACAAGATTTACCAGCAGCATCGGGACGAGAGCATACATAAGCAGGGTGGAAAAGAGTACAACGGGAATATTGGCAAGAATACTGATTACCGAAAAAGTACCAAAATAGTAAGCAATCACTGGCGACACTCCGATAATGGCAGCAAGAGTAATCATGACGCTGCTGAACAAGGCGCCCGCCAGTCCCCGCAGAAACCCGCCTTCCTGTTTTTGAGCAGGAACAAAAACCGGATAGATCAAAAATATTGCCAGAACAGCCCCGTTGGTCATTAAAAATCCAGGATTCAGTAGATCAAGAGGATCAAACAGAAGAATCAGGATATCGGCAAAGGCGAGCGAGTTAACCGGCCAGGTTTTTCTGCCAAGCGTCTCTCCTCCGATCAGTACCAGAGACATGAAGGCTGCTCGTTTAACTGAGGCTGAGTTGCCTGTAACAGAACAATAGACAAGAAGTATAAAGACAAAGAGCGCAAAAGAGAGCCATCGACCAACTATGGTAACCTTCAGACGCTGAAGACAAATCTGAATAACAAGGGCAAGCAACCCCACATTCAGCCCTGACACCGCAAGGATATGGGCTGTACCAGTCGTTTTGAAAGCCTCAAAAACCTCTTCCGACATGGTCTCCCGTTCGCCAGTGATCACTCCGGAAGAGAGTTTGCGCTCCTGCCCCTCCGGTATCAGCTCTTCAAGGCTCTTCATGATATAGTCGTAGGTTGGCTGCACAATGAACCGTTCAAATCCATTGAGCCTCGACTCCCCATCGGACAGCACCTGCCAGGGACCAGAACAGTAGAGCTGTACCGAAAGCTGCTTCATGCGAGCTGCTTTTCGGGGATCAAACTCTCCCCTGTTTGAGGCCTCTGGAATAAGGTCGAGCTTCCCTTTTACCCGCACCATATCGCCATCATGAACCCTCGCACCCGGCTGCCCTCCGTTGCGCATGTAGACCTTTGCACGATCTTGCATTTTGACCGTCCGGCCATTCTCAAAAATCTCCTCGACCTCCATGATCCAGCCAACGCCCGATTCAGAGAAATTTGGTCGTCCGTCAATGCGTCCGTAGATCAGTACATTTTTTCCACAAAACGGCAAAAGGCCATTGCGTGGAGTATAGTCCTGACGGTAAGCACTGAAGGCAGCAAAGCAGAAAACAACAAAAAGAGAATAGCTGAAGGCAGTGAAAAAGAACGGGAAGGGAGAACTGCCCCTGATCTTTTCATAAAAAAGAGTTGCCAGAAGAGCTAACAGGGTAAACGCGCACAAAAGCATCCACCCCTCAAGCGGAAGGGGAATGTTCACCCCTGCAAGAATCCCCAGAACAATCACAACAAGCAGGCGCACCGCTGGATAGGGGGCCATGGAAAACTGCTCAGACAACCGCAGCTCCTTTCTATTTTTTACGTTAGGCACATCATTGTTTTTGTATATTCTTTTTTTTCTTCAAGCCTCTAAACGTCACGCTCTGCATGCTTGTCAAAGAAATACTGGCCTCTGCCGCCAAACCTGTCTTCAGCTTCGAGTTTTTCCCCCCCAAAAAAGATGACGATTGGGAAACACTCTTTGGAACAATCGCTGCCCTCTCCCCGCTTAACCCCTCCTACGTCAGCGTTACCTACGGAGCTGGAGGATCAACCCGTTCACGAACCCATAATCTGGTAACCAAAATTCAGCAGGAGACAGGGCTGACGGTTGTATCGCACCTTACCTGCATCTGTTCCGATACCGGGGAGATCGGAATGATTCTCAAGAATTACCAGGAGAACGGCATCAATAACGTGCTTGCCCTGAGAGGTGATAAACCTGCTGGAGTGGCATCGATTGAAGAGGCCGTGAAGGACTTTCCACACGCCATAGATCTTGTCAGTTTCATCAAGAACAACTACCCCGCTATCGGCGTCGGCGTTGCAGGATTTCCGGAGGGGCACCCCGAGACACCGAATCGAATGAAAGAGATTGAATACCTGAAAGAGAAAGTGGATGCAGGTGCAGACTATATTGTTACGCAGCTCTTTTTTGACAATCGCGACTACTTCGACTTTGTGGAGCGCTGCCAGATTGCCGGTATTACGGTGCCTGTTATTCCGGGAATCATGCCGATCAGCACAAAAAAAGGGATGATCAGAATGTCGGAATTAGCCCTCGGAGCAAGAATTCCTGCACCGCTTCTGAAAAAAGTATTGGCGTGTGAGAATGATACCGACGTCGCATCAATCGGTATTGAGTGGGCGACAAAACAGGTACAAGAGCTGATCGACCATCACCTCAAGGGAGTTCACTTCTACACCCTGAACATGGCCGATGCAACTCTCAGAATCTTCAAAAACCTGCACCCATAAACTGGTTACCTCTCAGAGCAGCTCATTCTGGACGAGCTGTTCAAGGGTTTCACGCTTGCGAACAAGTTTCACGTCACTTCCATTGACCATAACCTCTGCCGGTCGAAGCCTGCCGTTATAGTTGCTGCTCATAACCGCCGCATAAGCGCCGCAGGACATTACGGCAAGCAGTTCACCCTCTTCCGACGCATCAATCTCCCGCTGACGGGCAAAAAAGTCGCTCGACTCGCATATAGGCCCGACCACATCAGCAACGACGGTTTCGTCATGCCGGCTAACAGCCTGAACTTCATGGTGCGACTGATAGAGAGCAGGACGAATCAGTTCGGTCATCCCGGCATCAACCACAAAAAACTTCTTGCCGGCATGGTTGTGCTTCTTATACAAAATCCTGGTCAGCAGTACTGAAGCATTGGCCACAAGATAGCGACCGGGCTCAAAAATCACGGTGACACCCGCAGGCAAAAGCATTGGAACAAGCTTTTCGGCAAACCGCTCAATCGGAGTGGCCGGTTTAAAAGGATCGTAGGTTACGGGAAATCCGCCGCCAATATCAAGGAATTCAACCGAAAATCCCATCGTTTTCGACAAATTGAAAAGAGCAAGGAGCTTCACTGTCGCTGCAACGAAATATTCCGGATCAAAAATCTGTGACCCGATATGCATGTCAAGACCGACAAGTCGAAGGTTCGGCATCTGACGGATAAGGGCAAACACTTCCGGAAGCTCCGCCTCATCAATCCCGAATTTCTCCTTGCTGTCACCCGTCGTAATGTAGGGATGAGTTTCAGCAGTCACATTTGGATTGATCCTTAACGCAACCGAGGCGGTTTTACCAAGCTCTCCGGCAATCCGGTCGATAGCCCGAAGCTCCGACAAGGATTCCGCCTTGAGCATCAGTACTCCAACCCTTAAAGAATACGTAATTTCTTCGTCTTTTTTACCTACTCCTGCAAAAATAATTTTTTCCGGGGCAACACCACCCTGCAGAGCACGAAAGAGTTCCCCGCCGGAATTAACATCGCACCCACACCCAAGCTCCGCAAAGGTTCGAATGACACTGAGATTGAAGTTCGCCTTGACTGAATAACAGGTAAAATGGGGCAACGCCGCAAAAGCATGCTCGAAAGATCTATAACTGTCGACAAGGCTTCTTGTGGAAGTCACATAAAGAGGAGTTCCAAAAGTGCCCGCAAGTTCTTCGAGCCTGACTGCGTCGCAGTTGAGCGTAGCACCGGTATAATGAAAATAGTTACTGTCAAGCACGGTTCCGTTACCTTTTTAAAGTGTTGTAAAGAGAACAAAAATAGCTATTATCCCGTTATCATGGAAAAGAAAAAACCCATGACTTGCAAAATCACCTTTTTGAGCTTATATTTTAAGCTATTTATAAATACATACTCTGAGGCTTTACCATGGCAAAAGGAAAAGAAAATAGAATCGTTATCACACTTGAATGCACTGAGGCAAAAAAAGAGGGAAAAACGGTATCAAGATACACCACGACAAAGAACAAGAAAAATACCACAGAACGTCTTATTCTGAAAAAGTATAATCCTAATATGCAGCGTCATACCCTGCACAAGGAGATCAAGTAGGATTACTGTTCTGGTACAGGCATAACGCAAGGCCCGAATGGCGGAATTGGTAGACGCACGCGTTTCAGGGACGCGCGCCGCAAGGTGTAGGAGTTCGAGTCTCCTTTCGGGCACAAACAAAATTCAAGGGCGATATGCAGGTGAAGAAGCTTGACAATATATCAGCAGTCGAATCAGCTCAGACAGTTTTTGCACATACAACACACCGATACGCACCTTTTCTCAACAAGGTGCTTTTTTTATGCTTTAATAATCCAAAACATCAGCCGTAGTGGATCATACCAAAATAAACCTCCTTGTCAAGCTTCAGCACCTTGATAATCAGATAGAAAGCATAGTCAGTCTCCAAAAAGGACTGCCGGAAGAAATAGAAGCTCTTGACGAAGATCTGTTATTTACAACCCGCCAGATCGAGTCACGAAAGAAGATAGCTGATGAACAGTTGAAACAGCGAGCACGGTTGCACGAAACAATCAACGAGTGTAAACACAAGATTCTGAACTTCAAGGAAAAACAGACACTTGCCCGCAACAACAAGGAGTATGACGCCCTTTCCAAGCAGATTGAATATGAAGAGAAAGAGATCGCCCAGGCAGAAATTCAGCTTCAGGATATAGTCCATACCATACAGCGGATAGAAGAAATCCAGAAAAAAGGTCGGCAACTGATTACCGAAAATCGGTATGATGAGATTACTGAAGAGATGATGCCTGACGATGTCCTGCATCAGCAACTCGAAGACCTGAACAAACAGGTAACCCAGAAAAAAGAGGAACTGGAAAGCATTGTTATTGAAACAGCCGAAGATGTTGATTCCCTGAAAAAAAAGGTGACCGAACAGCGTGAACTCATTGATCAGGAGGCAAAAAGACTGCTCGACAAGTACGACCATCTCAGGAGCGGAACCTTGCGCAATGCTGTTGTAAAACTTAACCGTAACGCCTGTTCCGGCTGCAACACAAGAGTACCAACCAATCGTCACACCATGATTGTACAGGGAGGTTTCTACCTCTGTGAGTCATGCGGGCGTATTGTCGTTCATGAAAGACTTTTTGAGGAGGCTGAAGGGTAATCACTGCTATAACCGTTCTTTGTAAAGCTGAAATCGCAAGTGTGCAGTCGCCGTGCAACGTCGATGTTGCGCAGAGGAAAGTCCGAACTTCACAGGGCAGGGTGCCGGTCGAGAGCTGCAAGGCTCAAGCCCGGGGATGACGGTGCAAGCCGGTTATCACAGAAAGTGCAACAGAAAACAGACCGCCCCGAATTACCAATGGTAAAGCGGAGTAAGGGTGAAACGGCGGTGTAAGAGACCACCAGACAGTGCAGCAATGCACTGTGCTTGGCAAACCTCCCCGAAGCAAGGCTAAATAGGAAAGCTTTCCCTCCCAGGGGAAAAGAGCGGCCCGTTCAATTCCGCAAGGAGAGTTTTCGGGTAAGCCGCATTAGATAAATGGCTGCAGTTTTACACGGTTTTCCGGGTAATCCACAGAATTCGGCTTATAGCTTTCGGTTTCAGCTTTTTTTATTTCCGACGAAAAACATTAAAAATTCACCGCCGTTGCCCCCGCGCACTGCTTGCGCATCATCTCCATCCAGCCATTTCCAGACATTTTTTCGGCCAACGCAACGACAATATGCTGCGGCACAACTCCCAGATCAAGATTTCTGCCAAGCCCCTGGACACATGAAGGACAGTTGGTGAGAATGACCACC
The DNA here is from genome assembly GCA_903836465.1 of uncultured Chlorobiaceae bacterium. Taxonomy (GTDB): domain Bacteria; phylum Bacteroidota; class Chlorobiia; order Chlorobiales; family Chlorobiaceae; genus Chlorobium. The sequence continues at coordinate 22,966 of CAILRB010000013.1, read as the reverse complement.
TTTGATTGGCCATGCATCGCCTCCGTAATAGCATCCCGTTTTCGATGAAGCATTGAATCAGTAATATCAGGGCGCGAAAGCGCCAAAGTTCCCGCCTCCGAACAGCAATGCGGCACCGCAGTCACAAAACCAAATCCACCAAGAGTGCGCAGAGTTTCACGCGCTTTGCCGGAGAGTGAATCATGACAGGGAGCATGGTAGAGATAATCACCATCGCCATTAATCTTCAGCCCCTTGCCAAGTGCATAAACAGAAATATCAGTAATCTTCCCTCCAAACAGCTTGCCGGTTTCAATAGCATCAAGCCCTTCCATACAGGTGCCACAGCTCACCACACAGGCATCAAAATCAAGGTAAGAAAACATCTCCCTGATCTGACTAAAGAGCACTGTGTTGCGCAAAACAATACTTGAATACTGATCAGTTTTGGCATTGACATGCGCCGGAAAACCGCAACAGAGAAAAGGGGGCGGAAGCACCACTCTCGTACCAAGCTCAAGCAAGAGGTGAAGCGCCGCCATCGAAATAGTAGAGTTCATCCGCTCCGAACCACATCCCGGAAAATAGAAAACATTCCCTGTCACCTCTCCCGAAGGCTCGAACACCAGAACCTGATCAGGGCCGCACTCCGGCAGCACATCGCGCAGCGTCTCCTCTGGAACCGACGGGACGGGAGAACGCAGCAGCCGAAGCGGGTAGAAGGCTGGCGGATCATTTTCCGGCTGCAACGGCGCAGAGAATTTATTCCCTGCTCGCTGGGCAGCTCCACCCATCCTGAGTACCGCCCTGCGAAAAAGCGCATTGAAGGCAGGTGAACGGCTGTCGAGATAGTGCAACGTCAGCTCCGTGACGGGCGACGAGTGCTTGAATCCCCACTCAGACAGGATTTCTCGCTCCAGCACCGAAACCTCACCCGTATCAATATCAACCGGACAGGGTTTCAGACATTTATGGCAGATAGTGCAGTGGTCGGCCACCTCTTCGAGCCACTGCAAAAGTGCAAAGTCGGTCGATCGCTCACGCTGGGCGTCAAAAAGAAGCGCCTCAATCAGCGACCCGATGGCAAGATTTTTGTTCCGGGGATGATAGAACATTCCCCTGGCCGGGTAGTAGACACAGCAATCGGTCTTGCACTTGCCGCACCGAATACAATAGTCAACCTTTTTCGAAAGTTCCTCAATCTGGGCCCGCTTGAGAATGTGCGCCTCAAGTTCCAGCAAATTAAAGGATGGCGTAAAAATATGGTTGAGCGCCTCATAATCTTCAAGCTTGCCGGGATTCATGATTCCCTGCGGATCAACCTTGTGACGATAGCGAGAAAGCTCTTCAACAAGAGCGGGATCAAGATACTTCAGTTTTGTAACGCCTATTCCATGCTCACCAGAAACCACTCCGCCAAGAGAGACTACCTTCTCCATAACATGGTCGATCACCTTGTCGGCTCGATCAAGCATGGGCCGGTCATTCGAAAGTACCGGTACGTTGACATGGACATTCCCGTCACCGGCATGCATGTGCGTCGCCAGTACTATGCGCCGATCGCGAACATGATGATAAGCACCCTCAAGGGCAGCCTCCATCTCCGGATAACCCTGCACCAGCTCACCCAGCTCACTGGCCAGCACCTGCACCACAGCGAGAGAGCGAAGAGACTCCTCCGATTCAGCAACAATCCTTTCATCAAAAATGCGACAGAGTTCAAGTCCGGCAGGAATCTTGGAGGTAAACTGGCCGCCATCCCCTTTCACCGTTGCTGTCGAAAGAATATCACCTGCACGCTGCACAAATCGACGCTGGGCATAACGCTCCTCGTCAATATTCAGCTTGTCGATAAAACGGGAGAATTCGGCAAGTGCCTCCAGCGGAATCACAATATCCTCGTTCAATTTGAACGCGTTCGTCCTGCGGGCAATCGCGCCAAGCTTTTTGCGGTCAGCCCAGAAACGGACGCCTTCCGCATTATCCCTGGCCAAAAACATCAGCGTATTCGGATGCGGCTCAAGCAGACGTTCAACCCGTTCAACGCCACTCTGCACCTCCGCCGCGCTGTTACCGGCAATATCAATCAGCAGCACCGCCTTCGGCGTCTGGGCACGGGGCGCCTTCACCTTATAGTCAATAGCCCTGATATACTCATCATCAAAATGCTCCAGCGCCAGCAGAGCTTCCCGATTTTCAGACTGGAGCGGGAAAATTTTCGAGAGCTCAAGAATCACGCGACTTGCCTCATCCATATCGGGGCCGAAAAACTCAAGACAGAGCGTCCTCTTTTCAGGATACTTCGGATAGAGCACAAAAAGACCGGAGGTAATTACCCCGTCAGTTCCCTCTTTCTGCAGGCCGGGCACTCCCCCGAGCGCCTTGTTGGTAATATCCTTCCAGAGCCCTTTTTTCCGAATATCGGTGCCAAGTAGCTCAATACGATCAATCCTTTTGCCCGACTCATTCCACACCTCAAAGGTGACCGTGTCCTCATGCAGAATTTTCCGCAGCCGATGATCAACACGCTTCACAATCCAGTTCTCCCCAGAGGGCATCGCCATGCGCCATTCAACCAAATTATCAATACAGGTACCCCAGCGCACCGCCATCTTTCCACCGGCATTTTCAGCAATATTGCCCCCAATCGTGCAGGACCATTCACTGGTCGGATCAGTGGCAAACACAAGGCCGTGTTCATCAGCCTCCTCCATCGCACTCTCCGTCACCACACCCGCCTCAACATCAATCACTGAGGCCTGTGCTATCTGACCATTGTCAAGCTGAAATTCACGTTCCGAAATACCCCGGATGCGGTTCAGCTTCTCCATATTGATAATAACACACTTCGACCTCAGAGGTACCGCCCCGCCAGTCAACCCGGTACCTGCTCCCCGGGGAATAACATGCAGCCCGAGTGCTGCAATAGCGGTAATCAGCGGAGCCACCTGCGACTCCCTGTCAGGCGTTACAACGGCTGAAGGAAGATGAAGCCTCCAGTCAGTAGCATCAGTGGCATGAGCCGCAAGAGAAAAGGGATCAAAAAGCACATTTTTGGCACCAACCACCGCCCCAAGTTCACGCTTCAGGCGGCGGCGAAGCTCAGGCGTCTTTTCAACCACTGAACGAAACCGCTCAAGCTGCTCACGCACAGCCGACACAATCGCCGAAATCCTGCTTTCACCATTTCCCATATCGGAAATAGTGTCGAGCTCTTTAAACGCCCTCTCAAAAAGTCGGCGGCGGCGGGCAGAAGAGTTCACCAGCTCCTGAAAAAGATAGGGGTTTCGGCGATGAATAAGAATTTCACCGATAATGCCCATAAGCAGCCGCGACGACCGCCCCGTAACCCGCAACTCGCGAAGCTCTTCGAGCATCTGCACAATATCCGCCCCAAGCAGGAAGGATATTGCCTGCCTGTCGCCAGCAGAGGTATAGTTAAAAGGAATCTCACGCGGAGCAATCGAGGCTGGTTTCACAGTATCTTGACCTGTTCGTTAATACAAAGCTTTATTTTTATGAATACAAAGTAACAAACCATAAGCAAAGGTTGAAGATTTTAGGGGAAAAAGGGATGAGGGTGCTGATTGAGAACTCCGATCTATCAGCATTATACCTTGAGAGATCCCACCATTCGCTGTATATTAAATCAATTATTTATTACGGATGAGTATTACTGCTGTTAACCAGCACGCAACTTTCAACTATAATGACAACATGAAATGGGACATATTTTTGCTGAAATTAAACTCAGTAACCCACGCAATCAGAATTTGACACCCATTGTCACAACGGCGTTAGCTGATACCGGAGCCTTGATGCTTTGCGTACCTGAACATATTGCCCTTCAGCTTGAGCTTGACATGGAGTCAAAGCGGGAAGTTACGGTTGCAGATGGTCGATCAATGAGCGTCCCTTACGCCGGGCCCATCAAAGTAGAATTTCGGGATCGCTTTTGTTATGTGGGTGCATTGGTCTTGGGTGATGAAGTGTTGCTTGGCGCAGTGCCCATGGAAGATATGGATCTGGTTCTATCTCCAGCCCGGCGCGAAGTCACAGTAGATCCCTCCAGTCCCAACATTCCTCATGCAAGAGTGAAATGAAAGAATTCTGATTTTACATCACCAAATAAGCCATGACCTTCCAGACCCTCCTGACCAACTACCGCAAACACTCCTTCTCCGAGCGCGACAAGGGCGACCGGTTTGAGCGGCTCATGCAGGCGTACCTCAAAACTGACCCCAAGTACGCCTATCGCTTCAGGCATGTCTGGCTCTGGAATGAATTTTCCGGCCGCAAGGATTTGGGGGGAACCGATACCGGAATAGACCTCGTGGCGCTGACCTTGGAAGGCGACTACTGGGCTATTCAGTGCAAATGCTTTGATGCTGCCGCCACCATCGACAAGCAGGCGGTTGACTCCTTTCTCTCCACCTCCAGCCGTGAGTTCAAAAACGACAAGCTGCAAACCGCCATTTTCTCCCAGCGGCTCTGGATATCAACCACCAACAAGTGGGGCACGAACGCCAATGAGGCCATCAAGAACCAGAACCCTCCGGTTACAAGGATCAATCTCTACGACCTGGAGCACTCCCCTGTTGACTGGGCAAGCCTTGAGTTGGGCATCACCGGTGAACAGGCTCGAACGGCAAAAAAGGAGATTCGCCCCCATCAGCAGACCGCTATCGACAATGCGCATGAGCATTTCACCACTGCCGACCGGGGCAAACTTATTATGGCGTGCGGCACCGGCAAAACATTCACCTCCCTGCGGATTGCCGAAAACGAGACGGAGGGCAAGGGGCTGATTCTCTTTCTTGTTCCCTCAATTGCCCTGCTTGGCCAGACGCTCAGGGAGTGGACGGCTGATGCACGAGAGCCCATCAACCCCCTCTGCATCTGCTCAGATCCCAAAATCACCCGCAAGCACGCCCGCAATGACGACAACGACTCCACCAGTGTACTCGATCTTGCCCTGCCTGCAACAACTGATGTGGCAACCATTATCCGCCAGTTCCGGCAACTGCACGAAACCGAAAGGGCCGGGATGACGGTTGTTTTCTCGACCTATCAATCCATAGAGGTTATTGCGCAGGCACAACAAGAGTTGCTCACTGCAGCGGAGCCTACATGCGGCATCTTCGACCTGATTATTTGTGACGAAGCGCACCGAACCACCGGTGTCACCCTCACCGATGAGGACTCCTCGGCCTTCATCAAAGTGCACGACAACAGCTTCATCCAGGCAAAAAAACGGCTCTACATGACCGCCACGCCGCGCCTCTACAGCGACGATTCCAAAGCAAAGGCTGCACAGTCGGATGCCCTCCTCTGCTCCATGGATGACTCCGCGCTGTATGGTGAAGAGATCTACCGGATAGGCTTTGGCGAAGCGGTAGAACGAGACCTGCTGGCCGACTACAAAGTGCTCATCCTCACGCTGAGCGATGCCGATATTACGCCAGCCGTGCAGAACGCGATCTCCAATCAGGAGCACGAAATCAATGCTGATGATGCGTCCAAGCTTATCGGCTGCATCAACGCCCTCTCCAAGCAGATTCTCGGTGATGCCGGTGTGCTGAAGAGCAGTGACCCGGAACCGATGCAGAGAGCGGTGGCCTTCTGCCAGACCATCAAGGTTTCCCAAAAAATCACCAACAGCTTCAACTCCACCACGGAGCTCTATCTGAACTCACTCCCCGAAGAGAAGCGGGAGCAGATGGTCTCCCTCTCGTCGAAACATATCGACGGCACCATGTCGGCCCCGGAGCGCGATGAACTCCTCGGCTGGTTGCAGGCACCTTCCGATGCCAACGAATGCCGGGTGCTCACCAATGTCCGCTGCCTCAGCGAAGGGGTTGATGTGCCAACGCTTGATGCCGTCCTCTTCCTCTCTGCCCGCAACTCCTCGGTTGATGTTGTGCAGTCAGTGGGCAGGGTGATGCGCAAGGCTCCCGGCAAAAAGTATGGCTATATTATTATCCCCATTGTTGTTCCCTCCGATATCGATCCTGCAAGCGCGCTTGACGACAATGAGCGCTATAAGGTGGTCTGGTCAGTGCTCAACGCCCTGCGTGCCCATGACGACCGGTTCAACGCCACCGTCAACAAGATTGAGCTGAACAAACATCGGCCAGAACAGATTCTGGTTGGCCGACCCGATGCAGGAAGTTATGGGGATGGCGCATCTGAAGATCTTGTCAATGCTCACCCAGGCTCAAACATCTACCGCACTTCTGCAGAACTTATGCGGGAACAAATGGCCATGCAGTTCCAGCAATTGCAAAGCGTCTTCTTTGCCCGCCTGGTGCAGAAGGTTGGCGACCGGCGCTACTGGGAGCAGTGGGCGAAGAATGTTGCGGAGATTGCACAGCGGCAGGCCGAAAGAATCAACCGCCTCATCAAGGCTGACGGGGAGCACAAGAGAGCTTTTCAGGAGTTTCTCGGCGGCCTGCGTCAGAACATCAACCCCTCCATCACCGAGCAGGAGGCCGTTGAAATGCTCTCGCAGCACGTTATCACCAAACCGGTTTTTGAGGCGCTCTTCAAAGGCTACTCCTTCGTGCAGAACAACCCCATCTCTGTCTCGATGCAGAAGATGCTCGACCTGCTCGAAGCGCAGACCATTCAGGAAGATTTCGATACCCTGCAAAAGTTTTATGAGTCCGTGAGAATGCGGGCTGCCGACATCGACAACGCCGCAGGCAAACAGCGTATCATCATTGAGCTGTACGACAAGTTCTTCAAAACCGCCTTCCCCGGCATGGTCGAAAAGCTCGGCATTGTCTACACGCCTGTAGAGGTGGTTGACTTCATTATCCACTCCGTCAATGACCTGCTCAAAAAGGAGTTTGGCCGCACTCTCGCCGATGAAAACGTCCACATTCTCGACCCCTTCACCGGCACCGGCACCTTCATCACCCGTCTGCTGCAAAGCGGTCTCATCGGGCAGAGGGAGCTTGAACACAAGTACCAGAAGGAGATACACGCCAACGAAATTGTGCTGCTCGCCTACTACATCGCCGCAGTCAACATTGAGAACGCCTTTCACGACATGATGGGTGATGCCACACCCTACAGAGCCTTCGACGGAATTTGCCTCACCGACACCTTTCAGCTCGGGGAAACCGATGCCAGCGCTGTGCTCTTTTCCGAGATGTTCCCGCAGAATTCCGAGCGGGTATCTGCGCAGAAGAAGACACCGTTGCGCGTCATTATCGGCAACCCGCCCTATTCTGTCGGCCAGAAATCTGCCAACGACAATGCGCAGAACCAGAGCTATACGAAGCTTGATGGGCGGATTGCGGCCACCTATGCCGCCGCAACCGATGCCACCAACAAAAACTCGCTCTACGACTCCTACATCAAGGCTTTCCGCTGGTCAACCGACCGGCTTGACCCGGAAAATGGCGGTATCATCGCCTTTGTTTCAAACGGCGCATGGCTTGATGGCAACAGCACCGACGGCTTGCGCCAATGCCTGCAAAAAGAGTTTTCCAGCATCTGGGTTTTCAACCTCAGAGGCAACCAGCGCACCAGTGGCGAACTTTCCAGAAAAGAGGGCGGCAAGATCTTTGGTTCTGGCTCCCGTACACCCATAGCCATTACCCTGCTGGTGAAGAATCCCGGCAAGCTCGCCGCCAAAGCCACCATCCACTATGTCGATATCGGCGACTATCTCAACCGGGAGGAGAAGCTCGCGATTATCAACAAATACCGTTCCGTCGGCAATCCCGAGATGCCCTGGCAGACCCTGCAGCCCAATGAACATGGAGATTGGCTGAACCAGCGCAATAATTTGTTTGAGACCTTTATTCCGATTGGAGATAAGGATGACAAGAAAAACTCAACCGTTTTTAATCAATTTTACAGCCGAGGTCTTGCTTCAGCCCGTGATGCATGGTGCTACAACTCATCGAAGAGAGAACTGGTCAAAAACATTCAAATCATAATCGACTTTTATAACCAGCAACGCTTGGCATTTTTTGACAAAAGGAAAACAGAGCCATCCTTGCAAGTTGAAGATTTTGTTGAATTTGATTCAACCAGAGTTACCTGGAATCGGGGATTAAAAAATGACCTTGAACGCAATAAAGCAATCATTTTCAGCAATGATTGTGTTTTGAAAGGCATGTACAGGCCATTTTTCAAACAGAACGTTTATTTCTCGAAAGAGTTAAACGACATGATCTATCAACTTCCAAAACTGTTTCCTTCTCCAAATACCAAAAATCTGGTGATTTGTGTTTCAGGAGTTGGGGGAAGCAAGGATTTTTCCACACTTATTGTTGATTGTATACCTGATCTACAGCTTCAATTTAACGGACAATGCTTCCCCCTCTACTACTACGAAGAGCGCCAGAAATCCAGCCCGACACTCTTTGACGCAGCCACAGAAATCGAGCAGATCCGCCGCGACGGCCTCTCAGACTTCATCCTCGAACGCGCACAAAAAATGTACGGCAGCCGTGTCACCAAAGAGGATATCTTCTACTACGTCTACGGCATCCTCCACAGCCCCGAATACCGCACCTGTTTCCAGAGCGACCTGAAAAAGATGCTCCCCCGCATCCCCCTCGTCGAAGAATCCCGCCACTTCTGGAGCTTCAGCAAAGCAGGCCGCGAACTCGCCAACCTCCACCTCAACTACGAAACCGTCCCACCCTCCCAGGAGGTCACCGTCACCGGCGCCGAAACCGGCCACTTCACCGTCGAAAAAATGCGCTTCCCCAAAAAAGGCCAAAAAGACACCATCATCTACAACAGCGCCATCACCATCCAGAACATCCCCGCCAAAGCCTGGGACTACACCGTCAACGGCAAAAGCGCCATCGAATGGATCATGGAACGCTACCAACTCACCACCCACAAAGAGAGCACCATCACCAACAACCCCAACGACTGGGCCAAAGAGGTCGGCAACCCCCGCTACATTCTTGACCTGTTGCTGAGTGTGATCAACGTGAGTGTGAAGAGCGTGGAGATTGTGGAGGGGTTGCCGAAGTTGAAGTTTGAGTGAATTATCAGAGAATCAAACATCAGGGCATTTGAATACCAGATAGTATCCACATCAGCGAGGAAATAAATGGAAGATATCAAGAAAAATAACCCGAAATTAATTTTTTGCTTTGCTTTTAATACCTTTTGATAAAGCGCGCCATAAGAATTTGTTTGGTTATGCAAAGGCCAGACTGTAAACGGATGACCTGCGCATTACAGTCTTGTTTCAGTATGTATTGCTGGTTGACTTGTTGTTGAGAGCGTGTAATAATCCGTTTTTTTGAGGTTTTCTTGGGTTGAATTCCTGATTTTAAACGGTTTTTAGAGCCACTTATCCGTTTTTTTCTTGGAATGGATACCGCCAATTTTCGAGAGCGGCTCCAGACCCGCAGATCGGTATTCTTGTCCAAGTCCACCTTGTCGTGTGGAATGCGATTAAACATCGGCGCTTTTTTCCCTCTTATACAGGTAACTTTTTTTCTATTTGGACTTCTGAGGGCCCCTTTTCCTCCAGAAATTGTATGGATATCAAAATCTACCTCCTCATCCATAACCGGCTCAGAGAGAGGAATGGCCAGTACCTTGGGGCCGACTCTGTGAGAGCCCAACCCTCCTGTTATTGGATCAATATCCCAATCTGTCATAAACAAAACTTTTGAACTAAATGGCCCGTAACCGCAAAAATAAAGCCAAAAACAATCAAAACGCCACTGTGAGAAAGCAGAATAGCTCGCTCGTCATTTATGAGCGCATTATGTTCCCTTATTTCCTCATACGTTTTAGCCATTTTTATCATGGCCGTATCGTCATCAATCATATTCGATTTTAATGCGTCTATTATTGTGCCGCTTTTTTTTCGAGGATAAGATAGAAAATTCCACACTTGCCTGCTTTTTAGCGCATAAGCCAAAGCTATTCCAAGAACAACGAAGGATGCAACAGCAAGCCAACTCCTTAATGATTCGGAAGTTAAACCTGAAAAATTCAGCGAGTCAAGGTCTATTATCTTGAATCCAATAATTGATGCTATCGCTACTACATATTTTTCAGCTTTATCTGTCAGGCACTCTTCTCTTCTTGTCTCTTCACGGAATGCTTTCTCACATTCCTGAAAAATCAGGTCGATTTTGCTTATTGAACAGCTTGAATTTTCTGATTGTTTGTATTCGCTTTTTTTATCCATACCGTGTATCTTCCTCGAATATACAAAGGGCAGATTGTGACTTTTTACAGAATTAAATATCACTATTTTAAACAAAAAAACGTCAATAAAAACAAGATTTTTTTATCACAACTGCCCTGACAGCAATAAAAGCTCACTGCTGGTTTGCCCCGGATGACATGAAAATCGACGATAAAATACGTCAAACCATTAATGACTCAATCCGCCATCATGACAAGCTTCTTTTGATTCTGCCAGAACACTCAGTACAAAGCAACTGGGTTGAGCATGAAGTTGAACACTCCTTCGACCTTGAAAGAGAGCGTAAAAAAGCCAGTTTTTTTCCCTGTACGAATTGATGATGCTATAATGGAAAGTACAACCGGCTGGGCAGGAAACGTGAAACGTCAGCGGCACATCGGCAACTTCACCCAATGGAAACAGCACGATGCCTACCAGTCAGCATTCGACCGCCTCTTGCGGGATTTGAAAGCTGGCTAAAATCTGTCATTACTTACAGTTGTGAGAGCTGCTCACTAATAACCGCCTTTATCACAATGCACTTGTTTTATGCCGAGCTGGAGCTCGGCGTTCCCTGGGATGCGGGATTTGAAAGCAGGATAAATGCCTATACTACTAACGTCAGCAATAGGTCAACTATTTTATAAGACCGGATTTTATCTGAAGGAACTACTTTTTATGATTAACGGCATTGGCTTCGGTATAAAAAAGAGTTTTTTGAGCAAATGAATATTGATTACTTTGCTGTCGGTAGAGTTTAGTGAGGTAGACAAGCGTAGCCTTGTCGTGAAATTTATTGAGACCATGAATATGCAAACCATCCAAAAGCCAACCCGAGACAATGCCTTTTCAATGCTGAAGGCAAAGAGCAGCAACAAAAAAGGTAAATCTGTTTGCACAATGACAAAGTCAATGAGCACTGGCAAGGGGGACACTTCTGGTTGCGAAAAGTTGAACCGACCACTCCATTCCAGCCCGACTGAAGCGGTCAATCGATCGGTACAAGCTGAACTCGACCTTCCAATTCTTCGAAAAATGTCGGTGAACATTCGACTTTCACAACCCATTCGGTTTGAGCCTGTTGAGGATAACAATGGATTCATCTGAATGAGCGACTTTGCGTGGTATTCCAGGATGTCATATTCAAGTGATCTTACGCAAGGAGACCTCTTGATGCAGTGCCCGATTCCGTTTCCAAACGCTTCGATGTACAAAGCAATTCTTGAAAATGAAGCTACCGCAGAGGAACCTGTCGATATCAAGACTGGAAACTTGGTGGTACTCTCTCAAGCTTGCGACCTTGTCAATGAAAAATTGGACACTGTGGTGCTCTGTCCTTATTGGCCTCTGACCGAAATCATGAAAACCAGTGAATACTTCAAAAGCAAAAACGGGAAAGAGAGTCTTCGGCAAGGCAAGGAACCAGCATACCATTTACTGAACCGATATACATCCAGTGAGATTGAGATCGATTATTCCGTAGTGGATTTCCATCGGATATACACCCTTCCAAAAGATTACCTAAAGGCATTTACCATCACGCAGGCTCACAGACTCAGGCTGCTGCCTCCATATCGAGAACATTTGTCTCAGGCGTTTGCACGTTATTTTATGCGTGTGGGATTGCCTGTTGATATCGATAAAGAGGAAATCAAAAAAATAGCTGTGTCCTGACCCAAGTGCCATAATCAATAACAACAACGACCTGAAAAAGATGCTCCCCCGCATCCCCCTCGTCGAAGAGCCCCGCCACTTCTGGAGCTTCAGCAACGCTGGCAGGGAACTCGCCAACCTCCACCTCGACTACGAAACCGTCCCACCCTCCCAGGAGGTCACCGGCGCTGAAACTGGCCACTTCACCGTCGAAAAAATGCGCTTCCCAAAAAAAGGAGAGAAGGAATACAATAGCGCCATCACCATCCAGAACATCCCCGCCAAAGCCTGGGAATACAACGTCAACGGCAAAAGCGCCATCGAATGGATCATGAACGCTACCAAATCACCACCCACAAAGAGAGCAGCATCACCAACAACCCCAACGACTGGGCCAAAGAGGTCTGCAACCCCCGCTACATTCTTGACCTACTGCTGAGCGTTATCAGCGTGAGCGTGCAGACTGTGGAGGGATTGCCGGAGCTGAGGTTGTCGTGGTAATTGTAGTGAAAACGAAAAAGTTCATTGAGTGAAAGCAGACGACTATATGCCGTCAGGCCTGACATTTCCTATGGTGGCACTGTTTTTTATGTTTGGCCAAATTATCTGTACATTTTTCGTACTTTTCGGGGTCAGTTAACCTCGCAAGTGTTAAACAAGAAGAAGAACACCTTATCCAACATGAGCACAATTTCTATTGCCGATATTCTTGAACTTCCAGTGCAGGAACGCATTCGTCTCGTTGAGCTTATCTGGGATAGCGTTGCAGCACTGCCTGAAGCCGTGGAGATTTCGCCTGCGCTCAAGGCTGAGCTTGAAACACGCCTTGCGGAGTTCGAAGCAAACCCTGAAGCTGGCTACTCCTGGGATCAAGTGAAATCACACCTTAAAAAGGGCTCATGGCGTACCGTCTGAAGTTCTCTGCACGAGCGTTACGTGAAACTGGTGAAGCTCAAGAGTGGTACGAATTACAGAGCCTCGGCCTTGGTGCTGAATTTATGGCTGCTTTGGAATTACAGCTAAAACGGCTTGAGCAAGCTCCGTTACTTTATTCCGAAGTTATCCAAAATGTCCGCCGCGCTCTCCTTCCCCGCTTTCCTTACGGTTTATTTTATGTAGTGCGGAGTAATTTTGTACCCATTTTGGCGGTATTCTTTACTCATTACAACCACATTGGCTTGTCGGGCGGCATCAAAGATTACTCGATCATCGGCCCGTTGCAGGCCTAAAGAACGAACCGACTGTGCCTGAAAACTGGAAAAATTGCGGTTGATCCACGCCGCAATCGAGGGGGAAAGATGTGCATCAACCCAGATGATCATGCTGCAATGACAGGGTGATTGAGCTTCTGGCTTGCATATTTGAGTGCAGCAAGAATATCATCTTTTTCAAGATCCGGCAGCTCCTCAATAATTTCGTCGGAGGTAAGTCCAGCAGCCATCAAATCGAGGATATCAAAAACTGGGGAGCTTTGAGGGTGGAAACATGAATCGCCAGCGGCACAGCGGATGACTTCACCCAGTGGAAACAGCACTATGCCGAGCTGGAGCCCGGCGTTCCCAGGGAGGGATGCGGGATTTGAAAGCTGGATAGAATTGATTGGTATCAGAATCCCCTTCGCCGGAAGGGTGGCAAGCGTAGCCTGACTGAGTGGGTTGGCTATCTCATCCAGTGCATGAACTGCCTGCATGTTGGCAGGAATATTTCTTATGTTTAACGACGATATACCATCTGTTAACTTTTAAGCACATCAATCATGGAACTTACCGCAATCCTTACACCCGCAGTTGAAGGTGGATATGTTGCCTATAATCCTGAAACCGGCACAACAACACAAGGTGAAAACATTGAAGAAGCATTAGCCAATTTACGAGAAGCAACCGAGCTTTATTTAGAGGAATTTCCATTAATACTTGCCGAAAATAGACCATTACTGACAACTTTCCAGGTTGCAAGCCATGCCTAAACTACCAATTGTGTCTGGAAACGAAGCAGTTAAAGCACTGCAACGTCTTGGATTTACTGTGGTGAGGCAAAAAGGAAGCCATATTATTCTTCGGCAAGACAGGTGCGGATGTGTTGTCCCCAACCATCGTGAAATCAAAACAGGTACGTTGGCAGGAATTTTAAAACAAGCAGGAGTTTCGGTTGAAGAGTTTATTACTGCGTTGCATTAACCAAGGCATTCGACCCCCTTTTGCGGGATTTGAAAGCTGGATAAATGCCGGAATGAGAAGATGATTGAACACAATTCCATCTTACAGAACACACAGAAAGAACAAAACCAGATGACCCAATGAAGAAAACCCGATTTTCTCACGCAAAGCGGTTTACTCTTTTTCTGCTTGTTTCCTGCCTCTTTTCAGCCTGTGCCCTACAGAGCCCGGCGCTTGATCAGGCTGACCTGCAAAAGGCCTATCACAGCGCCATCGTTGATGCTGAAACCGCAGAGCCAGCGGAGATATCGAACAATCTTGTTGCCATTTTGCCCTCAAACGACAAGTTGGTGTGGAAGAACCGCAACGATGCCCAAAATGCCATGCTGTTGGTGGTCACCTGGACAAACTATGACGGTTATGATAATAAAATTGGGCAATCGCTCAAGCTTTCACGAGAGGTGTGGGTCACAACCGCTCCTGAAATCAAAAATTATTGTAAAACACTGAACGGAAACAAAGCGCTGCGACTGGAACAACTTTTGGGACTTCCTGCCAATGCGGGAAAAACCAGGTTTGTGGAGATGTGGGTCAAGCCGGGCGATCTTTTCAGGCCAAGCGCTGATCCAGAGATCACTGACTGTGAAGCGGAAACAGAGTTCCGGAGCTCCAATAAGTATGTGACGGTGAGTGACAACTATGTCAAATGGTTCAATGAGTTGAAGATGCGTTCATACTCAGTTGATGGATATCCCTGGACCAGACTCGGTTATACCTACGACTGGGGAGATCACCATCGCCACATCGGGTTAAGTGAATTTGTTATTATACCTGGCGCCACGGTCGAAATCAATGCAATTTCACCAACGATGGAGTATTAGCCGCCTATCAGGAAAACATCAGACATAACAACAAAAACGGTTTGACTACTCCCCTCCCCTCACTCCTCAACAAAAGCTATAAAACAAGTGCCTTTCAAGGCAAAAACCAACAAAAAGGTAAAAATTCTTACTATTTTATAATAAATTTAGGTATACTCAGACGTTGTCCGAAAATATTTAAGCTATTGAGTGGTAACAGAACATGATTCTCAAGAACATCAAGAATTTATAACCCTATGAGTCGCTTCTTTGAGCGGTACGAGCCTGAAACCAGTCAATTTTTTGATGAGGTTATCGAAACAGAGGGTGCCCCCCGGCCTCATTACGACAAGATGCTTCAGCGTTTTGCCCAGTTTTCGATCGACGATATCAAGGCCCGCAGGGAGATTGTCAACATTTTTTTCCGGAACCAGGGAATCACTTTTACCGTCTATGGCGAAGATGAGGGTGTTGAACGACTCTTCCCATTTGATCTTATTCCAAGAGTCGTGCCGGCTCACGAATGGCAGACCATCGAAAAAGGACTTACCCAGCGGATTACAGCACTCAATGAGTTTCTGAACGATATCTATCATGGTCAGAAAATTCTCAAGGACAAAATTATTCCCGCCGAACTGATTCTCGGAAGCCAGCACTTCAGACGCGAATTTGTGGGGGTAAAACCTCCGCTCGGCATCTACATTCACGTCACCGGGAGTGATATCATCCGCGATCGGCAGGGCAACTATCTGGTGCTTGAAGATAACCTGCGCACCCCGAGCGGGGTCTCCTACATGCTGCAGAACCGGCAGGCAATGAAACGCGCTTTCCCGGTACTGTTCGACAAATACAAGATCCGACCGATAGAAAATTATCCACAGGAGCTGCTTCGCACCCTGCAGGAGATCGGGCCGGTTTCACGTCGCGAACCGAACGTGGTTGTCCTTACCCCCGGCATTTTCAACTCAGCCTATTTCGAGCACAGCTTTCTTGCCCGTCAGATGGGTGTTGAACTGACCGAAGGCAAAGATCTTGTGGTCAACAACAACAAGGTTTACACAAGAACGACAAGAGGGCTCGAACAGGTTGACGTGATCTACCGCAGGGTTGATGATGCCTATCTTGATCCTCTGGTCTTTCGCCCTGATTCAAAACTTGGAGTGGCAGGCCTCGTCAACGCTTACCGAAAAGGAAATGTCACGCTTGCCAACGCCATTGGCTGCGGCGTGGCCGACGACAAGGTCATCTACAGTTTTGTTCCCAAAATTATCAAATACTATCTCGGAGAAGATCCGATTCTGGAGAATGTTCCAACCTGGCTGGCCAGCAATCCTGCTGACCTGAAATACATTCTTGCTAACCTCGGTACTCTGGTTGTCAAAGCCGCCAACGAGTCGGGAGGTTATGGGATGTTGATCGGGCCGGAGTCTACCATTGAAGAGCAGGAAAAGTTTGCCGAGATGATTGTCGCCAATCCCCGCAACTACATCGCGCAGCCAACGATTTCGCTGTCGCGCCACCCAAGCTTTTTCAATGACACCGAACTGTGGGGATGCCATATCGACCTTCGTCCCTATGTCTTGTATGGTAAAACGATTACTATAGTCCCCGGAGGTCTGACAAGAGTCGCCCTCAAGCGCGGTTCGCTGGTGGTCAACTCCTCCCAGGGCGGAGGCAGCAAGGATACTTGGGTTGTTGATGAATAAACACTAATATTGTAACTATCATGCTAAGCCGTGTTGCCGAATCACTTTTTTGGATGAGTCGCTATTTTGAACGGGCAGAGAATACTGCAAGGTTTCTTGACGTCAATTTTAACTTGCTGCTTGACCTCAACAAAATCACCCACGTTGAGAACCCGAGCTACTGGATCGCGCTGATTCTTGTCACCAGCGACAGGGAACGATTCAACAGTCTCTATGAGGAGTATTCGGCGCATACCGTCACCGACTATCTGGTATTCAATAAAGACAATCCGAACTCCATCACCTCCTGTGTCAGCCTGGCGAGGGAAAATGCCCGAAGCATTATCGAAAGCATCTCAAGCGAAATGTGGGAGCAGGTCAACAACCTCTACCACTACCTGCAAAGCGTTACGCCACAGTTTGTGCATAACGACCCCTACGGCTTCTACAAAGAGATCAAGAATGCCTCTCACCTTTTCCAGGGCATTACCGACAACACCTTCTCTCATAATGAAGGGTGGGACTTCATTCAGATTGCCAAATATCTTGAGCGTACCGACAATATTGCGCGTCTGATTGATGTGAAGTACCACATGCTGCTCTCTGAAGCACAAAACCAGCCAGAGATTGTTGAGGGATCAGAGGATATTATTCAATGGATGGCCGTACTGAAAAGCTGCAGCGCACTTGAGGCGTTTCGCAAGGTTTATCTCTCAAAAATCGATCCCGACAACATCCTGCGTTTTCTCATTCTCGACCGGACCTTTCCGCGCAGCATCAACTTCTCTGTCTGTGCGGCAGAAGATGCCCTGTGGCGCATATCGGGCAGCTCCCGCCATCGCTATGTCAACAACGCTGACCGGCTTATCGGAAAACTGGAGGCCGAGCTGAGCTACACTGCCATTGAAGACATTTATACCAAAGGGTTGCATCACTACCTTGAAGATCTGGAACAGCGGCTGGTAAAAGTTGGTGAGCAGGTTCATTTGACCTATTTTGCCTATCACACTCCTGAAATCGAACCTGTGGATATTGAAGAGGCTCTACCCTTTACCGGAGTGGCCGGAGGACGAGCCTACTGGAGTCAGGCACAACAGCATCAGCAGCAACAACAGCAATAAAAAGAGGTAAACCAAAAGAGCATGATTCTGAAAGTTGAGCACGCAACCCTGTTTGAATATGACAATCCAATCTATGAAACAGCGACTGAAGTAAGGCTTCACCCCAACAACAACCCTGCTGCTCCACAGCGTTGCGCAAGCTTCAAGCTTGAGGTCGATCCCCCTGCAACTCTTTTTGAGTACACCGATTTTTACGGGAACCACGTTAACCACTTCAACCTGCTTCAGAGCCATAAACGGGTGAAAATCGTTGCGACCTCCGTCGTAGAAACCGGCATGGGCATCTCTGCTGCCGGTGATGATGAGGATATTTATCTGATGGACTTTTCCTGCCAAAGCCGTTACGTCCATTTTGACCAGGCAATCCGTGACTTTGCTTCCCGCTTTGCAACAGATACCGACAGTTTTTTGCTTGCAGAATCAATTTGCCGCCACATCAACGACACTTTCATCTACGAACCGGGGGTGACCGATGTTCACAGCACCAGTGCCGTTGTCATGGCACTCGGACGCGGCGTCTGCCAGGATTTCGCCCATATCATGCTTGCGGCCTGCCGAAGTCTCGGGGTCCCCGCCCGCTACATCAGCGGTTACCTCTTCGGAGGAAGCACTCCGGATGGACGTGATGAAGCCAGCCACGCCTGGTGCGAAGTCTATTGCGGTAAAGAAAAAGGGTGGATCGGGATGGACCCAACCCACAAAACCCTTTTTGTTGATGAACGCTACATCAAAATCGGTTCTGGAAGGGACTATGACGACATACCGCCTGTACGGGGTACCTACAAAGGCAATGCCAAAGAGAAACTCAGTGTTTCAGTGAAAGTAAGCTCCATGGAACAGGTATAATCCATGACACAACGGTTGCGGAATGGCTCTCGACCCTGGTGGCTTTTGTTCGTGATCTCAGGAGTATTGATCACCATCGTATATTTCGTCCTGACGCCCTGGAATACTTCTCATCTTTCGTCTCACCCCCGACCTGCACAGAGTTACAACGAAGCGTTGCATCTTGTTGAAATCTTTCAGGAAAAGGAGCGGCAGAAGATGAATCCTGTCTGCCGTATGCAGTTGATGACCCATAATAAAAAAACAGAACGGGCCATCATTCTGGTTCATGGCTATTCGAGCTGTCCACAACAATTTCACGAGTTGGGACAACGGTTTTATGATTCAGGATATAACGTGCTTATTGCTCCCCTTCCACATCACGGCCTGGCTGACCGAATGACAAACGCACATAGCCAGCTTACGGCCGAAGAGCTGGCCGCTTATGCCGACCAGGCGGTCGATATTGCCCGGGGACTGGGCGGTAAAGTGTTTATGATGGGGCTTTCTGCCGGGGGTGTAACCACCGCATGGGCGGCACAAAACCGGAACGATATCGATCTTGCGGTTATTATTTCTCCAGCCTTCGGATTCAAAAAGATACCGGCGCCTCTTACCGCCGCCGCCATGAATTTCTATACTATTTTACCCGACGCCCTCGAATGGTGGGATCCTCTCCTGAAGGAAAAGGCGCCACCGGAACACTCCTATGCCCTCTATTCCCGTCACGCTCTGGTCGAAATCCTCCGACTCGGCTTTGCCACCCTGAATGATGCCCGACATCATCCGCCAGCAGCCAAAAAGATCATCATGGTCCTCAACGCCAACGACATCATGGTCAATAACGATGAGACCAACAACATTATAAACGTCTGGAAAGCAGACAACGCTAATTTGACCACCTACGAATTCAGGGCTGATCTGAAGCTTGGGCATGACCTGATTGATCCGTCACAGCCTGACCAACGAACTGAGATCGTATACCCTCGACTGATGGGTCTAATCGACCACCGTTAGATACTTTATAGTGCTACAAAGGAGTCCACATCAAGTGAGCGACGATCAAGCGGTGTTTTTAACCACTTTGATTGATTCAGTTGACCCCTTCCCGATCCGAATACCTTCACCAAGGTCGATGATACCCGGCAGAGAAATAGTCTCCATCGATTTTCTCAGAAGGGTAACATTCATGCATTGAACCAATCCGGATCCCTGACATTCGCCAGTGTAAATTTTTTTAATCCTTCCGGCCTGAATTTCCAGAGAAAACCCCTTCAGCAGCAGCTCAACGGTGACCGCGAGAGGAATTACTGTTTTGAACAATGGCTCTAACTCGACAATTATTTCAGGATTGTGTGATGATGAGATCGTATGTTCCAGCAAGGGAACTATATACGTCCTGTCGGGAGGATATTTTTCTGCATCCTTATATTTTGAAAACCCCGCGTAATTTTTCCAGGGCCGCATCATAATTTCCAGAAGGTCAATCTTGAGAAGCTTATCGATGTGATCAATGATACTTTTCCAAACCACTTTCCACTCATGCTTCTGACACTCCTGATGAAGCTGCGTTTTCAGCCCTCCGATCACTTCTTTTGAATGCAGTTGCTTAAGATTCGACTCATCTTTTTTTCGGCCGAAAAAATCAAGAAGTGTATAATTTTTGTTCTCCATAAACGTATTAATCTGAATTAACGAGTGAACCAGCATTTACCTTAACCTCTTGAATGCCCATATCAAGATGAATACGAACAGATACCTCTCTCTTCTGCTCTGACTCTTTTGGCAAAACGTCAGAATTGAGATGTTGGTAGCCGTGGTCAAGGTGCGCATAAACATTGGCATGTTTTCCAAAAGCTGCTTGAGAAACGGTGTATTTTTTGCCTAACAACAGAGCCCCGCTGCCAAGAATGAGGACAGCGCCTCCTGTCATCAGTACTTTCTGTACCAGATCTGCATATTTATCCGCTTCATTTTTAATGACATCTCCTTGAACATTAGGTGATATTTCTTCAGAGTGCATATTTGGTACCGCTGCTGTGATGGGATTCCCGCCGTTGAACGTATTGATGCCCGCCAGTACCAGGGTCGGCACAGCAACAGGTATTGAAGGGCCTGTGCCTGATATCACACCACTGGCGGGAGGAGTGGTGACCACATCCAAAGTTGGCAAATCATCAACATGAGTAGTCCCCGGGAGATTTGACTCGACTTCATCCGCAGTTGTAGCTACATCATCCACATGAGCAGAGACAACAGTTATAAGATCATCCACTATCACAGGAGGGGAATTTAACAGTCCATCATCAACTCTGGTACTAGCATAAACTGACGTTGTATTGTCCGTCAAGACGGTGACCTTTGAAATAGTATATCCAAGCGCAATGAGACTCGCAAGATCTGTTACTGGATCGTTATTTTGCACCCCTATAATACTTTGAATAGATTCGTTCGCTAACGCAACCTCAAGAGACGGATTTTCTCGATAGATTGCGTTCAAATCCAAGTTGAGAGTTTTTGTATAATTTGCCTTCTCCTCATCGCTATTGTAGCGAAAGTTTCCACGACCAACAAGATTAGTCAGACCTGTACTGTTCGAGACACTGCCTGTGTAGAGTGTCGCAATACCACCTGTACCAACGCTGATCGTTCCGCTGTTAATAATAATATTACCACCTGTCGCAGTCCCTGCAGCAAGGTCTTGTCCTGCATTCAGTTGAATGGCTTTTGCACTGGTGTCTACTGTAGAAATATTCCCATCAACAATCAGGTTACCGGTACTGGTCACGACAGAGATCGGCCCGGTTGCCTGTATACCATTGAGCGTAGCATCACCGACACTGGAGATGGTCAGGCTTGATAGTTTTTCGCCAGTAACCGTGCCGTCACCACCAACTGCTCCACCGAAAACTGTGGAACCAGAATCAACCACCGTCAAACTGAAGTTCGTAATCCTCGTACTCGAAACGGCAGACTGCACTGTAGAATCGAACGTGATGTTTTGGCCTATCAGTATGATATCCGAACCCATGGTGACAATATCATGATAGATTTGTGCCCCGGTCGTTGTTACTGATCCATAGAACACGGGGTCAGTTCCATAGGTCTCCAGGCTTAAAAGTTGTTCTCCAGCTCTTGAGCCGCCAACAGCGCCTCGAAAAATTGTGATGCCCGGATCGTACACTGTCAGGCTGTAATTGCCCGTTCCGTCAGACTGGACTGTTGAATCGAATGTTATTCCAGAACCTTTCAGAGAGGTGTTTGTTCCCAGTATGACAATGTCATTGTACGTTTGGGGGCCTGTGGTCGTCACCGAGCCGCCGTTGATCGCTGTGCCGCCATTGCTCATGATAAACAAGCTTGAAAGCTCTTCGCCCGCATTTGAGCCACCAACAGATCCTCCAAATGTCGTTGTGCCCAAATCTGAAACCGTCAAACTGAAGTTCTTTTGGCTCGTAACGTCAGACTTCACCTCAAAAACGAACGAGATATCTGCACCGGTCAGGATAGTGTTCCCTCCCAGCGTCACAATCTCATTGTACGTTTGGGAACCTGTAGTAGTCACTGAACCGCCGTTGAGAAACAGTGTCGTCCCGTGAGAGCCCGTAAATGAATCAAGCGGAATAGTCCAAGAGTCCTGCCCAGGCACAGATGCGATATTGCCGATTGCTCCTTCAAAAATAACAAGCCCATTACCAGATACCGTAAGATCACAAGATAAATATTGATTACTCAATCCATACAAGCTATAAACTGGATTACTCAAAATGAGCGTTGTTCCAGAATCAGCGCTAACAGTGGCTGCCTCAGAAAGGAAAATATCACCACCATAGGTGTTGGTGCCGCTGACACTCCGCAAGGCGGGCGATGGCAAACTGACGTTATTATTCGTCAAATAAAGTTCTTTATTGCCTATTGTTACATTGTCAAGTTCCAACGCTGCACCACTGAAAACCTCAACCCATGCACTATTCACATTGCCGAGTGTAGCGAAGTCTCCTGATACCCTTATTGCTCCTCCATTGATATTTGTTGATCCGGTATACGTATTTGGCCCCGACAGTGTCAGCGTACCTGCGCCAACCTTTCTCAGACTTCCGAAACCCGAGATGATTCCGCCATAGGTCGTGCTGGTGGCATCAACACCGGTGGTCAGATTGCCGTAACCAAGAACGATATCACCTGAGCCATATATTGATCCGACTGTTTCAGTATTGCTATTCAGATTCCAAGTTGCTCCTAAACCAATATAAAGTACTGACTCGTTGGGGATCACTTCGGAGGCGCCGCTGTTCAACCACCCGCCCGTTATCATCGTTGGGCCGGTATAGGTATTGGCGCCCGTCAGCGTCAATGTTCCTGAGCCTACCTTCGTCAGACCCCCTGAACCAGTGATGATTCCACTATACGTCGTGCTGCTGGAATCGCCAGCGGTCAGTTCGCCGATACCAAGCATGATATTACCTGATCCGGCTATCGAACCGACTCTTTCACTAAAATCGTT